>NZ_JBTNDQ010000009.1:0-209462 GCF_054510915.1 Pseudarthrobacter arbutini
TCATCAAGGTCGTCTGGGGCCGGGAGTGGGATGACCTGCTCACCAAGGACGCCGACGGCTCGCTCGTGAAGATCATGAACGAGACCCCGGACGGTGACTACCAGACCTATAAGGCAGAGTCCGGCGGGTTCGTCCGCGAGCACTTCTTCGGCAAAACCCCGCAGACCAAGGACATGGTCGCGGACCTTTCCGATGACGAGATCTGGAACCTCAAGCGCGGCGGCCACGACTACCGCAAGGTCTACGCCGCGTATAAGGCAGCCACCGAATTCAAGGGCAAGCCCACCGTCATCCTGGCCAAAACGGTCAAGGGCTACGGACTCGGACCCCACTTCGAGGGCCGCAACGCGACCCACCAGATGAAAAAGCTCACCCTCGAAGACCTGAAGAAGTTCCGCGACCACCTGCGGATCCCCATCACGGACGAACAGCTCGACGCGGACCTCTACCGGCCCCCGTACTACCACCCCGGCATGGACTCCCCCGAGATCCAGTACATGATGGAGTGCCGCCGCGCCCTGGGCGGTTTCGTCCCCGAACGCCGGCCGGACCACGCGCCGGTGGAGCTGCCGGAGGCCAAGACCTACGAGGTTGCCAAGCGCGGTTCCGGCAAGCAGCAGGCGGCCACCACCATGACCTTCGTGCGCCTGCTCAAGGACCTGCTCAGGGATAAGAAGTTCGGACACCGCATTGTCCCCATCGTTCCGGATGAATCCCGCACCTTCGGCATGGATGCGTTTTTCCCCACGGCGAAGATCTACAACCCGGACGGCCAGGCCTATCTCTCCGTGGACCGGGACCTGGTCCTGGCCTATAAGGAATCGGCTCAGGGCCAGCTGATCCAC
Organism: Pseudarthrobacter arbutini; assembly: GCF_054510915.1. Classification (NCBI taxonomy): domain Bacteria; kingdom Bacillati; phylum Actinomycetota; class Actinomycetes; order Micrococcales; family Micrococcaceae; genus Pseudarthrobacter; species Pseudarthrobacter arbutini. The sequence goes on from NZ_JBTNDQ010000009.1 coordinate 846, forward strand.
CCCGGCATCAATGAGGCCGGCGCCGTCGCGGCGTTCACCGCCGCCGGAACCGCCTACGCCACCCACGGCGTACCGCTGATCCCGGTGTACGTGTTCTACTCCATGTTCGGTTTCCAGCGCACCGGCGACGCCTTCTGGGCCGCCGCGGACCAGATGGCCCGCGGGTTCATCATCGGCGCCACCGCCGGCCGCACCACCCTGACCGGCGAAGGCCTCCAGCACGCCGACGGCCACTCCCCGATCCTGGCCTCCACCAACCCGGCCGTACTCACCTATGACCCGGCGTACGGGTACGAAATGGGCCACATCATCCGGGACGGCATCGAGCGCATGTACGGGCCGGCCGCAAGCGGCGATGGAACCGGACCTGCATCCGATAACAACCTCATGTACTACATCACGGTCTACAACGAGCCGATCTCCCAGCCGGCCGAACCTGAGAACCTCGACGTCAACGGTGTGCTGAAAGGCATCCACCGGGTGTCGGCGTCGGGTCTCGAAGGGCCCAAGAGCCAGATCCTGGCCTCCGGCGTCTCCGTCCCGTGGGCCCTGGATGCCCAGCGGATCCTCGCCGAGGACTGGGGCGTCTCCGCCGACGTCTGGTCCGTCACGTCCTGGAACGAACTGCGCCGCGACGGGCTCGCCGCCGAGGAAGAGGCCTTCCTGAACCCGGGCCAGCCCGCCCGCGTACCGTTCGTCACGCAGCAGCTCGCCGATGCGCAGGGGCCCGTGGTGGCGGTGACCGACTACATGAAGGCCGTCCCGGACCAGATCCGCCAGTTCCTCCCGCACCAGTTCGCCTCCCTCGGAGCCGACGGCTTCGGCTTCTCCGACACCCGCGCAGCAGCCCGCCGCTTCTTCAAGAACGACACCCACTCGATTGTGGTGAAGACCCTGCAGCTGCTCGCTTCGCGCGGAGAGGTGGACGGCGGCGTGCCCGCCTACGCGCTGGACCGCTACAAGCTCCTGGACGTCAACGCCGGGACCACCGGCGGCACCGGCGGCGACGCCTGACCCCGGTCATCCATACAACAGTTGACGGCAGTGTTCCCCCGGAACACTGCCGTCAACTGTCATGTGGCTGGATAGGCTGGGGCGATGGCTGACCTGGACAAACAACGCACGACGGCGGTGCTGCTTGCCGCCGGCGCCGGGACGCGGCTGGGGCTCGGGCCCAAGGCACTGCTCCGGTTCCAGGGCCGCACGCTCGTTGAAGTCCTGGCCGACGTGCTGCTCGACGGCGGCTGCCGGGAGGTGGTGACGGTGCTCGGCGCGGACGCGGCAACGGTCCGCGCCGCCACCGATCTCAGCCGGCACCGGGTCATCGACAACCCGGACTGGGCCAGCGGAATGGGAAGTTCGTTCCGGACGGGAGTTGCCGCCGCAGCCCCGGTGGACCATGTGCTTATCGCGCTGGTGGACCAGCCCGGCCTGACCATCGAAACCGTCGCCAGGTTGCTGGCATCCCACCGGCCTGGCCGGGTGACGGCGGCCGCCTACCGTGGCGCCGACGGAAAACTACAGCGGGGACATCCGCTGCTCCTGGATTCCAGCCGCCGCGTTGAGGCCGCGGAAACGGCAACGGGCGACGCCGGGGCACGCTATTTCCTCCAGGCACATCCCGGACTGATAGACCTCATCGATTGCAGCGACCTCTCCGGCGGCGAAGACCTCGACACCCCCGAACAGCTGCACCTCCTCGACTAGTAATCCACCTGCCGCTTGAGCTTGTTGCCGAGCCACAGCATCGCCAGGCTCACTACCAGGAAGCCGACGGAAATGGCGAGGGCAAAGACCACCACCCCGCCCCAGCCACCTGCCCGTGCGGGGTCGATGAACCAGTACGGGTACCAGTTCACTAAGGCCCCGCGGACCAGGCTGTAGACCAGGTAGCCGACGGGGTAGAGCAGCCAGTACCAGATGTGCTTGACCGTGAGCGTGGCCCGCGGCGGTTGGAAGAGCCAGTCCACCACCATGACCACCGGGATCAGGTAGTGCACCACGAAGTTGATCCACGGCAGCATCGAGCCGAGATCTTCCCCGGCGAGCAGCGCACCGAACACGAGCCCCACCACGGCCATGGCGATGGTTGCCGTGCCGCGCGTGACGTCGTCGATTTCGCTGGGGCGTTTGCGGATCAGGACCCTGTAGCCGCTGATGAGAAGCACCAACGCAGCGAAGATGTTGGACAGATTAGTGAAGTAGCTGAAGAAGTTCCAGACGTCATAGCCCATGCCCAAATGAACTGTCAGCTGTGTTCCCACCGCCACCAACGTCAAAAGGCCAAAGAAAAAGCGTCCCCCGATAAGCACAGTTCTCTTGGTCATAGCCCCAATCCTTGCCGAATCCCCAGCTCAGACGCGGTTCGACACTCCGAAGCTGAACGGGCGCTCCGTGATCGGCAGCTCGAGTGCCTCGGCCACGTGGCCTACTTCGCGTTGCGGTCCGCTATCGGCATTCGCGCCGCTACGTTAGTCGAGCCCAATTTTGCGCAGCAGGCTCTACTGCCCAGAGGGCCCACGTTGGTGTTCTCCAACTACCCCCGGCCGATGAACGGCATTCCCGCAGCAGTGATCACCACTGAACCCACACTGGCCGACGGCGGCATGCCTGCCATCAGGAGCACGGCGCGCGCGGCGTCCTGCACCGGGAACGTGGGTTCCACCCTGCGGCTGCCGTCAGCCTGCAGGGCGCCGGAGTCCACGCCGATGGTGGACATGATGTCCGTGGCCGTGTTGCCGATGTCGATCTGACCGCAGGTGATGCCGAAGTCCCTGCCGTCCAGCTCGATGCTCTTGGTAAGGCCCGTCATGGCGTGCTTGGTGACCGTGTAGGCCACCGTCCGCGGCCGCGGCGAATGCGCTGAAATGGACCCGTTGTTGATGATGCGGCCACCCTGCGGCTCCTGGGATTTCATGGCCCGCACGGCGGCGGCGGCGCACAGCATGGAGCCGGTCAGGTTCACCGCCACCACCGCGTCCCAGTCGGCCACACTGATTTCATCCACCGACGCCGCCGGGCCGAACACTCCGGCGTTGTTGAACAGGACGTCAACCCTCCCCCACTTGCCGAGGGACGCGGCGAAAAGGCGCTCGACGTCGTCGGGCACGCTCACGTCGCAGGGAACCGTCAGCGCCTGGCGGTGGCCGGCCGCGGACTCCAGCAGCGGAGCCTCACGGCGGCCGGCCAACACCACGCGGTACCCATCAGCCAGCATGAGCCGCGCCACCGCCCTGCCAATCCCGGAGCCTGCACCGGTCACTACGGCGACCGGTGCCGGCCGGTGGGGATGTGCGGGCCGGTGGGTTGCAGTCATAGGGTCGCTCCTTGAGTTGACGGCCGGGCTGTTGATCGCCGGCTTAAGGCGCAGCGGGCACGTCCGCTGCCGTTATTGGCCAGCCTATGACGGTCTTGGGCCGCGGGGTGGCGTAGGTCCGGACCTTTGAGGTGCTCAGCCGCAGCCGGACCAGCGATTCGGCGATGGTGACAGCAGCCGCCACACCGTCCACCACGGGGACGCCGGCACGCTTCCGGATTTCCTCGTCCAGACCGGCCATGCCGCCGCAGCCCAGGACAATGACTTCCGCCTTGTCCTCACGGACAGCCAGCAGCGCCTGTTCGATGATGGCTTCCACAGCGCGCTCCGGCTCCTCCTCCAACTCCAGGACGGCCATGCCGCTGGCCCGGACCGAGGCGCACCGGGCGTCGAGGCCGGCCAGCTTCAGCCGGTCCTCGATCAGCGGCACGGCCCGGTCCAGGGTGGTGATCACGGAGTACTTGTGGCCCAGGAACATCGCGGTGCTCGCGGCCGCCTCGGTGATGTCCACTACCGGAACGTCAAGGAGCTCCTGGAGCCCTTCGCGGCCGTGCTCGCCGTAGCCGGCCTGGATGACGGCGTCGAACGGCTCCTGGTAGTTGACCACGGCGTCCATCACCGCGATCGCCGCGAGGTAACTCTCAAAGTTTCCCTCGCAGGAGTCTGCGCCGAAGCGCGGAGTGATTCCCACGATCTCCGTGTCCGGCAGCGCGGCCTGTTTTGCTTGCGCGGCGATGGAATCGGTCATGGACTGTGTGGTGTTGACATTGGCCACAAGGATGCGCATGGTGCTTTTTCCTCTTTCGGGACAGGTTGGTTGGCTGGCGCGGCGGTTGGCTGGCGCGGCGGTCAGCTGGTGTTAGTGGGCGCTGGCGACGGCAATGGATTCGCCGTCGACGTCGTCGAGCCGCTGCCTGCGGTCCGAGATGACGTAGTAGACCGCCGCGGCGATGCCGGCCGCGACGAACCACGCGAACGGGGCGGCCGCTTCCAGTGCCGGAACAAAGGCGATCAGGAGTGCAATGGCCGCAGCAGGCACCATGGCAATGATGGCCCGGGGGTTGTAACCCTTTTTGTAGTAGTAGGCACCTGCCGGGTCCTCGGAGTAGAGCTCAAGGACGTTGACCTTGCCGCGGCGCAGCAGCCAGTAATCGGCCATGACCACGCCGAACAGCGGGCCGAGAAGGGCTCCGAGTCCGCCCAGGAAGTACACAATGACCAGCGGGTTGTTGTACAGGTTCCACGGCAGGATGATGAGGCCGATGGTGCCGCTGACCCAGGCCGCCTTGCGGAAGTTCAGGTGCTTCGGGAAGAGGTTGGTCAGGGCATAGACGGGGGCCACAAAGTTGGCCATCAGGTTCACGGCGATGGTCAGGATCAGCAGGGCAAGGCAGGCCAGGACAAGGAACAGCGTGTTCGGGATGGTCTGGACGATGTCCGACGGGCTCTGGATGACAGTGCCGTTGATCTTGAACTGTCCACCGGCCATCACCACAACGATCGCGCCGAAGAGGAGCATGTTGATGGGGATGCCCCAGAAGTTACCGCGAACCACGGCCTGCTTGGAGACGGCGGACCGGGTGAAGTCGCAGAAGTTCAGGACGAACGTTCCGTAGATGGCAACCCACAGGGCACCGCCGGCGAAGATGGTGCGCCACATGTCGCCGCCTTCGAGGGCGTTGTCCCCGGCCCAGGCGATGGAGCCGCCGGCTTCGACGAAGATCCAGACGGCGATGGCCGCCATGGTGACCAGGATGATGGGGCCGGCGAAGGCCTCGTACTTGCGGATCATTTCCATGCCGAAGCTGACGATGACCAGCTGGACAATCCAGAGGAATACGAACGACGCCCAGCCCAGCGTGGACAGGCCGAGAATGGAGTTGGTGTCGAGCTCCTGCAGCGAGGGAACCATGGCAACGAGCATGACCCTGAGCACCACGGACGCGAGGTACGTCTGGATGCCGAACCAGGCCACGGCCACTGCCCCGCGCAGGAGGCTGGCAATCTGGGCGCCCCTGATGCCGAAGCTGATCCGGCTCATGACGGGGAACGGGACACCGGTTTTTACGCCCATAAAGCCTGACAGGCTAAGGAGCGCAAACAGCAGGACGGCGCCGACACCCAAAGCGAGGAGGATCTGCCAGCCGCCCAGCCCGAGGGCGAAGAGTCCGATGGCGAAGGCATAGTTGCCAAGGCTGTGGACGTCGTTGGCCCAGAGCGTGAAGATGCTGTAGCCGGTCCAGCGGCGACCTTCCCGCTTCGTCGGGGCAAGGTCGATGTTGTAGAGGGTGGGGCTGATGGTTCTGCCGGAGGCGGCGCTGGCTACATCGCAAAGCGCGTCGACGCCCACGGAGGGGTGGGCTGCTTTGCCCAAGTCAACTGCTGTCTCAGGTGCCGGTTCAACGCCGGTCAACGGGGTTGTCTGCATCGTGATCTCACTTCTTGAAGATGTTTTCCATATGTTCCGCTGTGGGATTTATGCCGGAAACTACCGGCAGAAGCGTCGCTGCTTTTCCACAATGCGAAAAATAGGTATCGAGTAGTGAAATAACGGTATGACCTGGGTCACGCATCAGTCAAGGGGTCGCCGAATCACGGGCAGTCACAAACGGTCAGCAATGGTGTCAGCGGGACGGAACTGGACCTCCTTCCTTCAAACCCAGATAGATCTTGTCCCGCCCGATCGGCAGCTCCGCGAACCGGACCCCCGTGGCATTCCGGATCGCATTGGCCAGGGCCGGAGCCACCGGGTTGAACGGGCTCTCACTCATGGATTTCGCCCCGAGCGGGCCCACCTGGTCGTTGGTGGAAGCGAAGTAGACCTCGCTGCGCGGCACGTCCGCGAAGGACGGGATGTGGTATTGCCGCAGGATGTCCGTGGTGACCCGGCCGGCGTCGTCCACCCGGACCTCCTCATACAGGGCAGCGCCCAGCGCCTGCGCGATGCCTCCTTCGATCTGGCCGCGGCACTGCCGCGGATTCACCACCACGCCGGCGTCGGCTGCCTGAACGCTCTGCAGGATTCGCAGCTCCCCCGTGCCGGTGTTGACCGCAACGCGGAAGCCGTGGACGTTGAACGCCACGGATCGCGGGGTCCCGTCCCAGTTGCCCTCGACGGCGAGCTGCACGCCCTGGTCCCGCGCGGCGTCGTGGATGTCCGTGAGCGGAACCCGCCGTCCGGCACAGTCCACGCCGCCGTCGTCGAGCACGCATTCGGTCTCCGGCGCGCCGGTCAGCGCCGCGGCGACGGTGACGATCCGGGAGGCCAGCCCGGTAGCCGCCATCAGGGTGGCCTTGCCGGCAACCACCGTTCCGGCCGAGCCGAACGCGCCGGTGTCGTGCTCCACGAGGTCCGTGTCGGACTGCCGCACGGCCACTTTGGCTGCCGTGGTGGACAGCGCCGTCGCGGCCAGCTGCGCGTGCACCGTGGTGGTGCCGTTACCGAACTCGGCGGTCCCGACGGCGGCCGCGAACGTGCCGTCCGGAAGCAGGCTCACGCGGGTGTGGGCGAAGTGGCCGCGGGGCGGGACGGTGTCGATCATGGACAGCGCGGAACCTTCCCCGGTGACCCAGTCCGGGCCGAGGTCGTCGAGCCCGGCGTCGCGGTAGCGCTGCTGGCCGCGGTCCAGGGCATCACGCACCAGGGAGATGCACTGGTCCAGGCCGTAGCTGCCGTAGTGGACGTCTTCCTCGGGCTCGGGGTTGGTGGAGAGCATGTCATCGCCCTCGCGCACCATGTTCCGGCGCCGGAATTCCAGGGGATCCATCCCGATGCCGACAGCCAGCTCATCGATGGCCGACTCGATCGCGAAGATCATCTGGCTCAGCCCGTAGCCGCGGAACGCCCCGGCCGGCACGGTGTTGGTGTAGACGGCATGCGCGTCCACTTTTTTGTTGGCGCACTTGTACACGGCCAGCGATTCGCCGCAGCCGTGGAACATCACACCGGGGGCGTGGTTGCCGTAGGCGCCGGTGTTGGTGACCACGTCCAGCTGCAGCGCGGTGAGGAGACCGTCCTTGCTGGCGCCCGCCTTGAGCTTGATGGTGAAGGGGTGCCGCGTGGTGGTGGCGGTGAACTGCTCCGTGCGGGTGAACTCCACCTGGACCGGCCGGCGCAGCGTGAGCGCGGCGAGGGCAACGAGGTCCTCGGTGAGCACTTCCTGCTTGCCGCCGAAGCCGCCGCCCACGCGCCCGGCCACCACGCGGATGCGGTCCTCCGGCATGTCGAACACCCGGCCCAGCGTGCGCCGGACCAGGAACGGGACCTGGCTGGACGTGCGGACCACGAGGCGGTCTTCCTCGTCGAGCCAGGCGATGGAGGAGTGCGTTTCCAGGGCGACGTGCTGCACGCGCTGCGTCCTGTACGTGTGCTCATGGATGAAGTCGGCAGCGGCGAAGCCGTCCGCCACACTGCCCAGCTCCGAGTGCAGCTCGGCCACGACGTTCTGCCGCGGCCGCGAGATCCGGGCCTTCACGGCATCCTTGTCCCCGTGCAGTGCCGGGGCGCCGGGGAGCATGGCGTCCTGCGGGCTGAAGACGGTGTCCAGCAGCTCGTATTCCACCTGCAGGGCGCGGGCCCCAGCCTCGGCGGCACCCACCGATTCCGCCACGACGGCCGCAACGCGCTGGCCGATGAACCGCACCACGTCATCGAGGACACGGGTGTCGTCGGGATCGTCCGTGTAAAGCTCGTGCTGGGCGGTGGAGAAGTGCTGCGCCGGGGCGTCCTCATGCGTGAAAATTGCGACGACGCCGGGCACCTGGAGCGCGGCCGTCCTGTCGATGGAGACAAGCCGGGCGTGCGCGTGGGGTGAGCGCAGCAGCTTCAGGTGCAGCAGGCCCTGGAGCTCTTCGGCCGGGACATCGAGTGTGTAGCGGGCGGTGCCGGTGACGACGGCGAGGCCCGCCGGGGCGGGCACGTTGTCGCCCAGCTGTCCGGCCCGGGCTGCCGTGGTGCCGGCGGCGGTATTGCTCGTGGCGGTGGCGCCAGCGGCAGTGGCGACTGCGGAAGCCGGACGGACCGCGCCATCTGCCGCGCCGCCGTCGTGCGTGTGGGTCCCGCACACTGCGTCCGCGATGGAACGGTAGCCGGTGCAGCGGCAGAGGTTGCCCTTGAGGCTGCGGGGCAGGTTGGCTTTCTGGTCGTCGTCGAAGGTGGCTGCCGTCATCATCATGCCGGCGGTGCAGAAGCCGCACTGGAAGCCCTGTTCGGCCAGGAACTGCTCCTGCACGGGGTGCAGCGCACCGCCCTGGGCGAGGCCTTCGATGGTGGTGACGGCCTTGCCGTCGGCGCGGACGGCCGGGTAGATGCAGCTGTGCACGGGGGTGCCGTCCACGTGCACGGTGCAGGCACCGCAGTCGCCGCCGTCGCAGCCTTTTTTGACCCCGAAGTTGCCCTGTTCGCGCAGGAACGTGCGCAGGCACTGGCCGGGGCGGGGTGAGGCCGGGGTGGCGGTGCCGTTGATTTCGATTGCCATGCTCAGGCCTCCTTCTGCTGCTGGTTCTGTGCTGTGTCGGGTTGCGCGCTCGGCTGCGGCGATAAGGCGTGCGGCCGACCGGTCCAGAAATCGCCCGACACGGTGAGCCGTTCCTCCAGCAGTTCCGCACGGATCTCCTCGGCGAGCCGGAGGGTCATGTCCCGGCGCCATTCGGGCAGCCCGTGGATGTCGTCGTGGTACAGCTCCGCCGGGATGGCCTTCCCGACGGCGGCCGCCAGTGCCGCGGGGCCAGCCATCTTGGCCGCGGTGAACCGCAGCTGCACGGGGCGTTTGGTGGCGGCGGTGACGGTGAGGACCAGGCCGCCGTCGGCATCCCGCCGTCCGATCAGCAGGACTCCGGAACGGCCGAGGTTGCTGAGCGAGAGCCGCCGGAAGGCCACTTTCGCGGACAAGGCCGACGCCGGCAGGTGGATGCTGCGCAGGAGCTCGCCGGGTGCCAGGCTGTTTTGCCCGTCCCCGGTGATGAACGTGGCCACCGGGACCGTGCGGCTGCTGCCGCCGGGGCCGAGGATGGTGGCGGTGCCGTCCAGCCCTGCGCAGAGCGAGATCATGGGCCCGGCCGGGAGCGAGGTGCACAGGTTGCCGCCCACGGTGGACATGTTCCAGACCTTGAACGACGCCACGAAGGAGTCGCAGCACGGACGGAACAGGTCCAGGCCCGGCCACTCCCTGCCGGCAACTTCTTCGGCAGCGGGCAGGGCGTAGAGTGCCGCGACGGTGCACGTGGCGGCCAGTTCAATCCCGGCGTCGCTCACGGTCACGGCCGGCCAACCCGCTTCGCCAAGGTCCAGCAGCCGCTTCAGGACGGTACTCCCGTAGGAGAACAGCACCGTGCCGCCGGCCAGCCAGGCATCGCCGTCGCGCCAGTCGGCGGGGTCCGTCGTGGGCACAACGGCCTCAATGGTGTTCATGTCCATGGGTCCTCCTGGCGGGGTTCGTGCGTGCGGGGTTCGTGCGTGCGGGGTTCGTGCGTGCGTGGGTCTGGATGGTGAATGGGGCCGCTGCCGTCCTTGAGCGAGGATGCCTTGAGCGGCGCCAGGGTGGCCTGGCTGTGTCCGGCCCGGCCACGGGAGGCGATGATCTCGGCCGTAATGGAAACGGCCACTTCGGCCGGGGTGACCGCGCCAAGGTCCAGGCCGATGGGCGAATGGAGCCGCTCCAGCGCTTCGGCCGGCGTGCCGTCCGCGAGCAGCGCGTCGATCCGCTGGCGGTGGCTGCGCCGCGAACCCATGGCGCCCACATAGGCGAGGCCCAGGCCGAGCGCGGTTTCCAGCAGCGGGATATCGAACTTGGGGTCGTGGGTCAGCACGCACACCACGGTGCGGCCGTCCACCCGGCCCGCGGCTGCTTCTGCGGCAAGGTAACGGTGCGGCCAGTCAGTGACCACCTGGTCAGCGGCGAGGAAACGGCCCTGGTTCGAAAAAGCCGGCCGGGCATCACACAAGGTAACGTCATAGCCCAGCAGTTTCCCGGCCGGGAGCAGCGCGGCGCCGAAGTCGTTGGCGCCGAAAATGAGCATGCGCGCGGCCGGCAGCTGGCTTTCCACAAACAGCGTGATGGGCTCGGGTTGCGTTTCACCTTCCCGGCCCCAGCCGTCTATGCAGCCCTCGGGAGGTGCCAGCCGGACAAGGCCCGCGCGGCCGCCTTGGAGCAGCGGCTCCACTTGGGCGGCCGCCGCGAACACAGTTGCGGGATGGTCGCCCACCAGCATGGCAAGTTCCGGCGACTCCATGGCGCGGAACCTCACAGGATCGTCGACGACCACCACGCCTCCGCCCGCGTCGAGCCGGCGGATGACCGCCAGGGCGGCAAGCCCCCGGGCGGCGGGGCCTTCGGCCACGTTGCGGCCAGCGTCACCAAAGCCGCGCAACACAGATAGTTCAGGGGAGCCAACACCGAGCGGCTGGATATGGACTTCCAGCTCTCCTCCACAGGAGAGTCCGACGGCGAACGCGTCCTCGGCACTGTAGCCGAACGACTCAAGGCGGCTGCCGCCGTCGCGCATGGCCTCAAGGGCGGCGTCCACCACGGCGCCTTCCACGCAGCCGCCGGAGAGACTGCCGAGGACGTCCCCGTGTTCCGACACAAGCATGGAGGTGCCGAGCGGCCGGGGCACGGAGCCGCCCGCGGCCACGATGGTGGCGACGGCGCAGCGCTGGCCGGAGACCGCGGGCCGCCAGCCTCCCAGTGAAGGTATTAGGTCCAGCATGGCAACACGTCCTTTACCACTGAGGTTCCGGACGGGAAGCCTGTCCGGAACAGTGCGCGGTCTTGCCTCATAATCTCATTCCTTGCTGGTGTAGAGGGAAAATCAGGGGAGTTGTTTGATGGGACCGGGGCGGGGCCTCTAATCCCGCCCCGGTCCGTGACGGCGCAGCCGCACTCCACCGCCGCTCGCCGTCGTGGGTTCCCGTGCTGCGGACCACGGCGACGGACGCCTACTCGATGCGGTGGGTGCGGATGGACCGCCGTTTAGGGCGCCCGAATGGGCGGTTACGCCGGGGCCTACGCGCCCAGCAGGGCGTTGATCGGCCCGCGGGCGAAGTAGATGATGAAGCCCGCGGTGACCACCCACATGAGCGGATGGACTTTCCTGGCCCGGCCAGACGCCGCGCTGATGACCGCGAAGGAGATGAATCCGACGCCGATGCCGTTGGCGATCGAGTAGGTCAGCGGCATGGTGATGATGGTCAGGAAGGCCGGCAGTGCGATCGAGAACTTGCTGAACTTGATCTCGCGGATCTGTGCCATCATCATGGCGCCCACCACCACCAGGGCGGCTGCCGCCACTTCGAGCGGCACCACCGAGGTCAGCGGCGTAAAGAACATCGAGCCCAGGAACAGCACGCCGGTGACCACGGATGCCAGGCCGGTACGGGCACCTTCGCCGATGCCGGCCGCGGAATCGATGTAGACGGTGTTCGATGACCCGGAGGTCGCGCCACCGGCCACTGCGCCGAGGCCTTCGACGATGAAGGCCGACTTCAGCCTGGGGAACGTGCCGTCCTTGTGCGCCACTCCGGCGCTCTTGGCGAGCCCGGTCATGGTGCCCATGGCGTCGAAGAAGTTGGTGAACACCAGGGTGAACACAAGCATGGTGGCCGCGAGGCCGCCGATCCTTGAGAACGAGCCGAAGAGATCGAACTGGCCCACCAGGCTGAAGTCCGGGGCGGAGACCAGCTGGCCGGCGAGCACGGGCACGTTGAGGTGCCAGCCGCCGGGGTTGTCGGCGCTGCCGGGACCGATATGCATAGTGGCCTCGACGACGGCGGCGAGGGCTGTGGTGGCGACGATTCCGATCAGGAGGCCGCCCTGGATCTTGCGGGCCACGAGGATTCCCATGACCAGCAGACCGACGATGAAGACGAGTGTGGGGATGGAGGTGATGGAGCCGTCGTTGCCGAGCTGGACCGGCGGGCCGCCTTTGGTGGGGCGGACGAAGCCGGAATCCACAAAGCCGATGAAGGCGATAAACAGGCCAATGCCGACGGTGATGGCAGCCTTGAGTTCCTTGGGGACTGCCTTGAAGATCGCCGTCCGGGCACCCGTGGCGCCGAAGAGGACAATCAGGACACCGTTGATGACCACCAGACCCATGGCTTCGGGCCAGGTGACGTCCTGGATGACGGCCACTGCCAGGAACGAGTTGATGCCCAGGCCCGCTGCGAGCCCGAATGGCAGGTTGGCGACGAGGCCGAACACGATGGTCATAACGCCGGCGGTGAGCCCGGTAACGGCCCCCACCTGCGCCGCCGAGAGCCAGCCGCCGGCGACGTCCGTGGGGGCGTTCTCGGCCGAGAAACCGCCCAGGATCAGCGGGTTGAGGATCACGATGTAGGCCATCGTGAAGAACGTGACGATGCCACCGCGGAATTCGCGGGCCAGCGTGGAGCCACGCTTGGTGATCTGGAAGAAACTATCCAGGAAGGATTTCGACGCCGGGGGCCGGGGTGCCGCCGTGTGCTCTGCGCCTTCAGGCGCAGCCTGCTTTTCAGCTGCGGTTCGCATTTCTGCGGGGTCCAGGATTGTCATGTCAGCCACCGGATCCTAGTAGTCAATCCTGGAATCGAGCGTGTTCCAGGTGTTGAACGGTTCCAGGATGCCGGGAGCCTGGGGGTCGCCCAGTTCCAGCTTGGCGACCGGCATCAGTGCATCCCGGTCCTCGTTCTCGAAGTATTCGTAGAAGACCGCGTCGTCGAAGCCCACGGAGGCTGCGTCGTGCCGGTCAGCGGCGAAGACCACGTTGCCGATCCGTGCCCACAGGGCCGAGGCCAGGCACATGGGGCAGGGCTCGCAGCTGGTGAAGAGGGTGGCTCCGCTGAGATCGAACGTGCCGAGTTCGCGGCAGGCATTGCGGATGGCGGTGACCTCGGCGTGGGCCGTGGGGTCGTTCGTGGCGGTGACCCGGTTGACGCCTTCGAAGGCGTGGCCATCCGCGGTGACAACGACGGCGCCGAACGGGCCGCCGCTGTTCAGGACGTTGGCTGTTGCCAGTTTTATGGATGCGGCCAGAAAATGTTCGGCCGTGACGGTTGTACTCATTTTTGCGACTTCCTTAGTGGCAAGGAAGCCCAGTAACCCTGAGACGGGGACGCGCCAGTGATACGGCTACCAGGCTTCAGCATGTGCTTTTGAAGGTTCGCCTGGTAGATAGCTTCCCGGAGTCCGGGTGCCCGCCTTTGGCAAGATCGAGATTAGCACCGGACCTGTGATCAGCGCCATAGTTTCTGGAAACTTAATTTCGTGATGTGAAATTTAGGTTTCAGGCGGGTCACATTGACGCGCTTCCGCGTGCGTCCTACGCTGAATCCCACCGGCCATCCCTAGGGAGGCCGGGATCCTGGATCAGCAGACAGGGCCTAACTGAGCTGGAACGCATTTGTTGCCGACCAGACAAGGAGCCATCCATGGCCCACCCGCATATCCCGTCCCCGGTCTCATCCCCCGTCCCGTCCCCGTCCAGGCTCTGGATCAAGAACCCGCTCGCCGCTTTCACCGCCAACGGACTCGACGCCGGTGGCGGCATCGTGGTCAGCGGAGGCATCATCGCCGAGCTGGTTCCGGCCGGCCGGCAGCCGTCCGCACCCTGTTCCGCCGTGTTCGACGCCTCCGCGCATGTCCTGATGCCGGGCCTGATCAACACGCACCACCACTTCTACCAAACCCTCACGCGCGCCTGGGGTCCGGTGGCCAACGCCCCGCTGTTCCCGTGGCTGCAGAACCTCTACCCGGTCTGGGCGCGCCTGACTCCGGAGAGCCTGGAACTCGCGGTGAAAGTGGCCCTGGCCGAGCTGCTGCTTTCCGGCTGCACCACGGCAGCCGACCACCACTACCTATTCCCCGCGGGCCTTGAGGACGCGATCGACGTGGAGGTCAGCGTCGTACGCGACCTCGGCATGCGGGCCACCCTCACCCGCGGCTCGATGACTTTGGGAACGGACGACGGCGGCCTGCCGCCGCAGTCCACGGTGCAGCGGCCGGAGATCATTCTGGCGGACAGCGAGCGCCTCATCTCGCAGTACCACGAGCGCGGCGACGGCGCTGTCATCCAGATTGCCCTGGCCCCGTGTTCGCCGTTCTCGGTGACCAAGGAGATCATGGCCGAAAGCGCCTTGATGGCGGAGCGGCTGGATGTCCGGCTACACACTCACCTCGCCGAAACCATCGACGAGGAAGACTTCTGCCAGTCGATGTTCGGCCTGCGGACCGTGGACTACCTGGACAGCGTCGGCTGGCTGGGCAACCGCACCTGGCTGGGCCACGGCATCCACTTCAACGACGAGGAGATCGCCCGGCTGGGCGCCGCGGGCACCGCTGTCGCGCACTGCCCGACGTCGAACATGCGGCTCGCGTCAGGCACCGCACGGGTGCTGGAACTCGAGGCAGCCGGGGTCCCGGTGGGGCTGGGAGTGGACGGATCGGCGTCGAACGATGCCTCCAACATGATCCTCGAGGCCCGGCAGGCGCTCTATCTGCAGCGGCTGCGCTACGGCGCGGACGTGCCGGTGGAGCGCGCTCTCGGCTGGGCGACGCGGGGCTCGGCAGCCGTGCTGGGGCGCTCCGATATTGGTCAACTTGCGCCGGGGATGCAGGCCGACCTGGCACTCTTCCGCCTCGACGACCTGCGCTTCTCCGGCAGCCACGACCCGGTGGCGGCGTTGTTGCTGTGCGGGGCGGACCGTGCGGACCGGGTGATGGTGGGCGGAGAGTGGCGCGTGGTGGACGGGCAGATTCCGGGCTTGGACGTCGCCGGGCTCATCGCGGAACACTCGGCTGCGGCGCGGAAGCTCGTGGCGGGCTAGGCACTCCGCCTCGGCTCACCGGCCTGCCCGCTCCGCCGCCTCCCCACCCCACCCGTTTCGATGGTTCCCTGCGCAGACGATGGTTCGAACCATCGAGCGCGCAGGGAACCATCGAAACGGCCTTGGCTAACCTGCATTTCGGAGGGCCCGCAGGACGCGCATCTTGAACTCGTGTTCCTGGAACAGGTCTTGCCACTTGATCCGGATGAACGTCCACCCTTCCTCGGTCAGCGCCTTTTCACGTTGCCGCTCCTTGTAGATGACCTCATCGGTGGGCTCGTAGTCGAAGTACTTCACCCTGCCGTCGAATTCCAGTGCGACCTTCTTCTCCCGCCAAGCAAAGTCCAGCCGGTACTGGCCTTCCGGCGACCATGCGACCACCTGGAGTTCGGGCGGTTCAATGCAGAGCCGGTGAATCAACTCACGGGTCAACGTCTCGCCCGGTGACTCCGACCGCGCGTCGGCGTTCTCAGTGGCTCGTCGCAAGGTCCGTACGCCATTGCGTCCCGCCAACGAAGCACTCATCCGACGGATTTTCTCCAGGTCAGCGCCCATCCTGAGGGCATGATCCATGAGCACCAAG
Organism: Pseudarthrobacter arbutini; assembly: GCF_054510915.1. Lineage (NCBI taxonomy): Bacteria > Bacillati > Actinomycetota > Actinomycetes > Micrococcales > Micrococcaceae > Pseudarthrobacter > Pseudarthrobacter arbutini. Next base: position 16,545 of record NZ_JBTNDQ010000009.1, read on the forward strand.
GCCTGCCTGTAGGTCAGCATGAGGCAGCAATCCACCACCGTACGCTCCAGCGAGGTGCAGGGCATGCCGTCCACGAAGACAATGTCCGCTGTCTGCAGAGACCTGGTGTGGGCAACAACGTCGCGACCATGGGAAGTGCGCGAAGGAGCGGACTCCTGAGTGACGTGCACATAATCATCAACGCCCCACAGGAACAGCCGGTGAAGGCGGGCAGCCGAGGTGTGGCTGTAGACGAAGCCGCCGCCCGACGTCGTGAGCGTTCCGTGGGCGTGCGCGGCGATCAGTTGCCGGCTGCGCACCCCGGGCTTTTGGGCCGCCCATGTACTGCCGCGGATGTAGCAACCTCGGCGGAGCCGGACCAAGTCGCCGGCCCGTACCAGGGCCGCTACGTTGCGGGCATTGAGCCCGGATTCCTGCAGCTCGCCGGTCCGCCACAGGTCCATCCCGGTGGGCAGCGTCGTTTTCGTCAACTGCGCGCTGTTCGTCATGGGACAAGCCTCGGACGGCACCACCAGCCGACGACAGCCGGAGTTCGTCCTATGTGGATAACACCGGATCGATGCCGGCACGCAGGCACGGGGCACGCAGGCACGCGGGGACGGGGCACGCGGGCACGCAAAAGCGGGCAGCACCTCCCCAGGTGCCACCCGCCCTTTGGCTCTGTTGCGCAGAGTCCGGCGTCCCTTCGAGGCAGGAGCTCTTAGGGACGCTGCCGGCCGAATACCGGGAGCGCGCGCATCCAGCGGGAGAACCCGCCTGCACGGTCACAGTCGGCCGGAATGTAGAAGTCGGGATCCGTGGCGCCGAACGGCAGGTACAGCTCCTGGCCGGGGGCCGGAAAATCCACGACGTTGTTCTTATCCTTCGAGTCCATCTGTTCCTCCTCGTTCTTGCTGCTTGGTTTTTCCGCACTTCGGAAAACTTTTATTGTTATGTGGAAATTCTATGAGCGTCTGGGATCGGCGTCAAGACCTCGGCCGCAGGGACGCACCCCCGGCCGGTCACAATCGGAAAGTACATAACAATTCCCCGAAAGTGATGTACACCACTGGCAAGAGTGGGCTACGCTTTTCTCACTTCGTGGCCCAGGTCACGTAACCTGGGAGCAGCAGGCAGGGTCGTAATGAGCTGGCATCAATGGATGCCGGCTCTTTTTTGTTGGGTCGGCTCCACCAGAAACGCGTTTGAAACACGCGCTTAATTTCGTTGGTGGACCTTGAAGGTTCCACCTCGCAGAAGTTGGGATATGACCATGAGCAACAAAATCGTCCTCGGCGACAACCAGTACGGCAAGGCAGAAGTCCGCGTCGTCAAAGTCACCCGCGACACCGACCGCCACCAGATCGAAGACCTGAACGTCACCTCGCAGCTGCGCGGCGATTTCGAGGCTGCGCACCTCCAAGGCGACAACGCCCACGTCGTCGCCACGGACACCCAGAAGAACACCATCTACGCCTTCGCCCGGGCGGGCATCGGCTCCCCCGAAGCCTTCCTGCTTCGCCTCAGCGAGCACTTCACGTCAGGCTTCGACTGGGTTACGGGCGGCCGCTGGGAAGCCGAGTCCTACACCTGGGACCGCATCCAGGCGCACGGCTCCGAACACGACCACAGCTTTGTCCGCAACGGCCAGGAAGTCCGCACCGCCGTTGTGGTCCGGGACGGCAACACAACGCACCTGATCTCCGGGCTCAAGGACCTGACCGTCCTGAAGACCACCCAGTCCGGCTTTGTGGGCTACCCGCGCGACAAGTACACCACCCTGCCGGAGACCACCGACCGCATCCTGGCCACGGATGTTTCCGCGCGCTGGCGCTACAGCACGGGCCTGGACCACACGGCCGCGGACTTCAACAAGAGCTACGAGGACATCAAGGCCCTGCTGCTCGAGGGCTTCACGGAGAACTACTCCCACGCCCTGCAGCAGACCCTGTTCGACATGGGCAAGAAGGTCCTCGAGGCACACGGCGAAGTGGACGAGATCAAGTTCTCGATGCCCAACAAGCACCACTTCCTGGTTGACCTCTCCCCGTTCGGGCTCGACAACCCCAACGAGGTCTTCTTCGCCGCGGACCGCCCCTACGGCCTGATCGAGGCCACGGTCCAGCGCGAAAACTCAGGCACTGCCCCCGCCGCCTGGAACGGCATCGCCGGCTTCTGCTGACCCGCACCGTCACCACCCCGCCCCGGCCTTGGAGTTTTTGTCCACTTAAAGCGACTTCAGTACCCGTGAACCCGCTGTATCTGCCCAAAAACTCCGGGCCGGGGCGACCCAGCCGAACAAAGTTAGCCAGACCACGTTAGCCAGACAAAGATGTCTGCCATGAACCAGAAAGTCTGCCGTGAACCTCAAGAAAAAGTCCCCCAGCCTGGCCGCCAAGACCGGCCGCCAGCCTTCTGACCGTCCCGAAGACCAGCGCCTCTCCATTGGCAGCAGCTTCGCCTACGGCTTCCAGCACGTCCTGACCATGTACGGCGGCATCATCGCCCCACCGCTCATCATCGGAGCCGCAGCCGGCATGTCCTCAACGGACATCGGCCTGCTCATCGCGGCTTGCCTGTTTGTCGGCGGCCTGGCCACCATCCTGCAAACCGTGGGCATCCCGTTCTTCGGCTCGCAGTTGCCGCTGGTCCAGGGCGTTTCGTTCGCCGGGGTCTCCACCATGGTGGCCATCGTCCACGGCGGCGGGGGCATCCAGTCCGTCTTCGGCTCGGTCATCGTCGCCTCGCTCATCGGCCTGGCCATCACCCCATTGTTCTCCAAGATCATCCGATTCTTCCCGCCGGTGGTCACCGGCACCGTCATCACCACCATCGGCCTGACGCTCATGCCGGTGGCCGCCAACTGGGCCATGGGCGGCAACAGCAAGGCACCCAACTACGGCAGCGTGGCCAACATCGGCCTGGCCGCCGCCACCATGGGCATTGTGCTGTTGCTGAGCAAGGTGGGCAGCGCCACGATCTCGCGGTTGTCCATCCTGCTGGCGATGATCATCGGGACGGCCATCGCGTTTGTCACCGGCATGGCCGACTTTTCCAAGGTGGGACAGGGCGAGATCGTCGCGTTCCCCACCCCGTTCGCCTTCGGCCCGCCCACGTTCCACATTGCGGCCATCATCTCCATGCTGATCGTCATCCTGGTGACCCTGACCGAGACCTCAGCAGACATCATCGCCGTCGGCGAGATTGTGGGGACCAAGGTGGATTCCAAGCGCATCGGCGACGGCCTGCGCGCAGACATGCTCTCCAGTGCGATCTCGCCGATCTTCGGCTCCTTCACCCAGAGCGCCTTCGCCCAGAACGTGGGCCTGGTTGCCATCACCGGCATCAAGAGCCGCTTTGTGGTCAGCGCCGGCGGCGTCATCCTGGTGGTGCTGGGGCTGCTGCCGGTCCTCGGCCGGGTGGTAGCGGCGGTGCCCACGCCCGTCCTGGGCGGTGCCGGCGTCGTACTCTTTGGAACGGTGGCCGCCAGCGGCATCCGGACGCTGTCCAAGGTGGAGTACAAAAACAACATGAACCTGATCATCGTGGCGGCGTCCATCGGCTTCGGCATGATTCCGATCGCGGCGCCGGCCTTCTACGACCAGTTCCCGACCTGGTTCGGCACCATCTTCCACTCCGGCATCAGCTCCGCGGCCGTCATGGCCATCCTGCTGAACCTGCTCTTCAACCACCTCAAGGCCGGCAACTCGGAGAACCAGTCCGTATTTGTGGCCGGCACTGGCCGGGTGGTCACCGAAGCTGACGTGAAGTGCCTCGCCGACGGCGACCGCTTCGAGGGCGGCAAGCTGATCGACGCCGAGGGCAAGGAAGTCCCGGTGGAGTCGTCGTCGAAGTCTGACCACTAGGCAAGCCAACCTCCCCACCACCCACAACGCAAAGCGCGAACTGGCAGAAAATGCCCTCAAAAGTGGAATTTGAGGGCATTACCTGCCAGTTCGCGCTGTTGTGGTTGGCCGCCGTCGTGGTTGGTCGAGTCAGTTCTGGTTGAGCTCCGCCGAGATCGCCATTGCGGCCTGGCGCAGCAGCGGCACGGCACGGTCGGCGAAACTCTGGTCCACGCGGCTGATCGGCCCGGAGACCGAGATGGCGGCAGGGGTGGGCGCGTTGGGCACGGCCATCGCGAAGCAGCGCACGCCGAGCTCCTGCTCTTCCTCGTCGATGGAGTAGCCGCGTTCACGGATCAGCTTCAGGTCGGCCAGGAGGGAGTCGATGTCGCCGATGCTCTTGGCCGTGGGGGTGGGCATGCCGGTGCGGGCCACGATGCCGCGCACCACCTCGTCGTCCAGCTGGGCCAGGATTGCCTTGCCGACGCCGGTGTCGTGCGTGTGGGCGCGGCGGCCCACCTCGGTGAACATGCGCATGGAGTGCATGGAGGGCACCTGGGCCACGTAGATGACCATGTCCGAATCCAGCACGGCCATGTTCGAGGTTTCGCCGAGGCGCTCCACGAGGTTCTTCAGCTGCGGGCGGGCCACGGCGCCCAGCTGCTTGCTGGCGCCTTCGCCGAGCCGGATCAGCCGGGGGCCCAGCGCGTAGCGGCGGTTGGGCAGCTGGCGGATGTAGCCAAGCGAGACCAGGGTGCGCAGCAGGCGGTGGATGGTGGGCAGCGGCAGGTCCGTGGAGGAGGAGAGCTCGCTGAGCGTCACGTCTCCGCCGGCATCTGTAATGAGTTCCAGCAGTTCGAAGACGCGCTCGACGGACTGCACGCCTCCGGAGGCTTTTTCAGCCATTCCGTTGTCTCCTAGTGGCTCAGATTCTGACAACTCTTATCCACATCGTGAAAAGAGTTGCTTAGAACACCCAACATACAGCACCACAGGGCCGGACGCGATGCCCCCAAACATGACCGTCAGGGGGTTGCATTTCCACTTTGCAGATAATAATATCCATAATACGAAAACATTCGGTTGCATAAGCGGTCCGGAAACGGACCCCACGAGGAGGAAATTCAATGGCGAACCCGAGCCCCGGAAATTCGATCACCCTGCGCGTCGCGGCGCCGTCGAGCTTCACCGCCACCAGCGAACTCGCAGCCGCCGTCGGCGCTGCCGGCGCAGCCATCACGGCGCTTGACGTCACGGAATCCCACCATGACACCCTCGTGGTGGACGTCACCTGCAACACCACCGACGACGACCACGCCGCCCGCGTCAAGGACGCCCTGAACGCGCTCGACGGCGTCACGGTCCAGCACGTCTCGGACCGCACCTTCCTCATGCACCTCGGTGGCAAGCTCGAGGTGGTCCCCAAGGTAGCCCTGCGAAACCGCGACGACCTCTCCCGTGCCTACACTCCCGGCGTCGCCCGTGTCTGCCTCGCCATCGCGGAGGACCCGTCGGCCGCCCGCAACCTGACCGTCAAGCGCAACACCATCGCCGTCCTCACCGACGGTTCGGCCGTCCTGGGCCTGGGCAACATCGGCCCGGCCGCGGCCCTGCCCGTTATGGAAGGCAAGGCCGCCCTGTTCAAGCAGTTCGCCAACGTTGACGCCTGGCCGGTCTGCCTGGACACCCAGGACACCGAGGAAATCATCATGATCGCCAAGGCCATGGCGCCCGTCTACGGCGGCATCAACCTTGAGGACATCGCAGCGCCGCGCTGCTTTGAAATTGAGAAGCGCCTGCGCGATGAACTCGACATCCCCGTCTTCCACGACGACCAGCACGGCACTGCCATCGTCACCCTGGCAGCTCTCCACAACGCCCTGCGGGTGGTGGACAAGAAGCTCCCCGAGGTCCGCATCGTTGTCTCCGGCGTCGGCGCCGCCGGCTCGGCCATCATCCAGCTCCTCAAGGCCCAGGGCGCGCAGCACATCGTTGCCGCCGGCCGCTCCGGCGCCATCCACTCGGGCGAGCAGTACGACGACGAGCACCGCGCCTGGATTGCCGCGAACACCAACGAGGAAGGCTTCGCCGGAACCCTGCACGAAGCCATGGCCGGCGCCGACGTCTTCATCGGCGTCAGCGCCCCGCATGTGATCGGCGAAGAGCAGGTCGCCGCCATGGCCGAGAATGCGATCGTCTTCGCCATGGCCAACCCGACCCCGGAGATCGACCCTGTCATTGCGTCCAAGTACGCGGCCGTGGTGGCCACGGGCCGCAGCGATTTCCCCAACCAGATCAACAACGTGCTGGCCTTCCCGGGCTTCTTCCGGGGGCTGCTCGACGCCGGCGCGAGCGACATCACGCCGGAGATGCTGGTGGCCGCCGCAGACGCCATTGCCAACCGGGTAGCTGACGACGAGCTCAACGCGAGCTACATTATCCCCAGCGTCTTCGATCCTCATGTAGCCGCCGATGTGGCTGCCGCAGTGGCAGGCGCCGCTCACGCCGCCCGCGCTCTCTAGAAAAGGACTTACGAATATGGCTATCACTGTTACTGACCGCCAGCCGGTCGCCCGCGCCGAAGAGATCCTCACCCCCAAGGCCCTGGCCTTCGTCGAGGAGCTGCACAGGCGCTTCGCCGGCACGCGCAACGAGCTGCTTGAGGCCCGCCAGGCCAAGCGCGACGGCGTCGCCCGCACCAGCCGCCTGGACTTCCTCCCGGAGACGCAGGAAATCCGCGACGGCGACTGGAAGGTCGCCGAGGCGCCCGCCGCGCTGCAGGACCGCCGCGTCGAGATGACCGGCCCGGCCACCCCGGCCAAGATGGCCATCAATGCCCTGAACTCCGGCGCCAAGGTGTGGCTGGCGGACCTCGAGGACGCCAGCACGCCCACGTGGCCCAACGTCATCGACGCCATCCTGAACCTGCGCGACGCCGCAACCGGCACCTTGGCCTACACCTCGCCCGAAGGCAAGGAATACACACTCCGCACCGACGCGCCGCTGGCTGTTGTGGTGGCCCGTCCCCGCGGCTGGCACATGCCGGAAAGGCACCTGCTGATCGACGGCGAACCCGCCGTGGGTGCGCTGGTGGACTTCGGCCTGCACTTCTTCCACACCGCCAAGCAGCTGCTGCTCAACGGCCACGGCCCGTACTACTACCTGCCCAAGATGGAATCGCACCTCGAGGCCCGCCTCTGGAATGAAGTGTTTGTCTTCGCCCAGGACTTCCTCGGCATCCCGCAGGGCAGCGTCCGCGCCACCATGCTGATCGAGACCATCCCGGCCGCCTTCGAAATGGACGAGTTCCTCTACGAACTCCGGGACCACGCCTCGGGCCTGAACGCCGGCCGCTGGGACTACCTGTTCAGCATCATCAAGTACTTCCGCGACGCCGGCGAGGAGTTTGTGCTCCCGGACCGCGCCTCGGTGGTCATGACGGCTCCGTTTATGCGCGCCTACACCGAGCTGCTGGTGAAGACCTGCCACAAGCGCGGTGCCTTCGCCATGGGCGGCATGGCTGCCGTCATCCCCAACCGCAGGCACCCCGAGGTCACCGAAGCAGCCTTCGCCAAGGTCCGTGCGGACAAGACCCGTGAGGCCAACGACGGGTTCGACGGCTCCTGGGTGGCCCACCCGGACCTCGTCCCCACCTGCCGCGAGGTGTTCGACGCCGCGCTCGGCGAGCGCCCTAACCAGCTGGACAAGCAGCGCCCCGAAGTTTCGGTCACCGCTGACCAGCTGATCGACATCGCCTCGGCTGACGGACAGGTCACCGAAGGCGGGCTGCGGCTGAACCTGTATGTCGCCGTCGCCTATACCGCCGTCTGGCTCTCCGGCAACGGCGCCGTTGCCATCCACAACCTCATGGAGGACGCCGCCACCGCCGAGATCTCCCGCTCGCAGGTATGGCAGCAGATCCGCAACAAGTCCGTCCTCGCCGACACGGGAAACACCGTCACCCGCGAACTGGTCGAAAAGATCCTGGGCGAGGAAACGGAACGGCTCCGGACCGAATTCGGCGACGAGGCGTTCCGCCTGTACTACCAGCCGGCCAGCAAGCTGATCGCCGAGATCTGCCTGTCCGAGGACTACACGGATTTCCTCACCACTCCGGCCTACGAACTGGTGGGCTGAGTCATGGCGGTCTCCCCCACGCCGTCGCTCTCCGCGGCGGATCTTGCCGCCATCGATGCACAGCTGGCCGCCACCGACCAGCTGCTGGAACGCAATTACCCGGGCGACGACGGCACCCGCCAGCCCGTGCACACCGTGTACGTGCCGGCGGACCGGTTCACGCCGTCGTTCGCTGCCGACTGGGGTGCCCAGGCACTTACGACGGCAGAGGCGCACGGCGGGCTCGAGAAGCTCGGGGCGTTGCTGGGCCAGGAGCCGGAGCTGGCCGCCGCCGTCGCCGCACGCGTCGGCGCCAAGCTGCGCAGGGAACCGATCGAGGACCTGCGCCTCGACTTCGAGGACGGCTACGGCGACCGCGGCGATGAGGCAGAGGACGTGGCAGCAGTCGCGGCGGCCAACGCTGTGGCCACCGCCGTCGCGGCCGGCACCGCGCCGCCGTTCATCGGCATCCGCTTCAAGTGCTTCGAGGCGCCCACCCGGGCCCGCGGCCTGAAGACCCTGGACCTGTTCGTCTCCACGCTCGCGCAGGCCGGCGAACTTCCCGCCGGGCTCATCCTGACCCTGCCCAAGGTCACCACCGTGGCGCAGGTCCAGGCGATGGACTTCGCCGTGTCCCGGCTGGAGGAAGTCCACGGGCTTCCCGCCGGCCGGCTCCGCTTCGAGGTCCAGGTGGAAACGCCGCAGCTGATCCTCGGGCCGGAAGGAACCTCCCCGGTGGCGCAGTTGCCGCACGTGGTTCCGGGACGCATCAGCGCCCTGCACTACGGCACCTACGACTACTCCGCCTCGCTGCAGATCTCGGCCGAATACCAGTCCATGGAGCACCCGGTGGCGGACTACGCCAAGGAAGTCATGCAGCTGGCCGTCGCCGGCACGGGCATCCGCCTCTCCGACGGTTCCACCAACATCATCCCGGTGGGCGACGCCGTCGAGGATGCCTGGAAGCTGCACGGACGCCTCGTCCGCCGCTCGCTGGAGCGCGGCTACTACCAGGGCTGGGACCTGCACGCCGCCCAGCTGCCCAGCCGTTTCGCCGCCACGTATGCGTTCTACCGCGAGGGGCTTCCGGCCGCAGCGGCACGCCTGCGAAACTACGTGGAACGCACCGAAGGCGGGGTTATGGACGAACCCGCCACCGCCCGGGCCCTGGCCGCCTTCGTCCTGCGCGGCGTCCAGTGCGGCGCAGTGGGGACCGAAGAGGTCCAGGCGCTTGCCGGCGTCGAACTTTCCCAGCTGACCGCACTGGCGCACCCGCGGCTGGCACACTCCACTTCAAAGTAAGGATCCAATGATGGGCAAGTACTACTACCCCCAGGGCGGGCTGCCGCCGCAGACGCACCTCACCACGGAGCGGGCCATCGTCACGGAGGCCTACACGGTCATCCCCAAGGGTGTTATGACCGACATCGTGACCAGCACCCTGCCGGGTTTCTCCAACACCCGCTCCTGGATCCTGGCCCGCCCGATCTCCGGGTTTGCCACCACGTTCTCGCAGCTGATCGTGGAGATCGGCCCCGGCGGCGGTGCCCCGAAGGCCGAGTTTGAGCCCGGTGTTGAGGGCGTTGTCTTTGTCACCAAGGGCAAGGTCAACCTGACCCTCGACGGCGAACTGCACCAGCTGGAGGAAGGCGGCTACGCCTACCTGGCCGCCGGTGCTACCTGGGGCCTGGAGAACGTCTCGGATGACATTGTCTCGTTCCAATGGATCCGCAAGGCCTACGAGCGGCTTGAGGGTTACGAGGCAAAGTCCTTCGTCACCAGTGATGCCGAGGTGGAACCCACCGCGATGCCGGATACCGACGGCGCCTGGAAGACCACCCGCTTCACGGATTCCAGCGACCTGGCCCACGACATGCAGGTGAACATTGTGACGTTCCAGCCGGGCGGGGTTATCCCGTTCCCGGAGACCCACGTCATGGAGCACGGCCTGTACGTCCTGGAGGGCAAGGCCATGTACCTGCTCAACAACGACTGGGTTGAGGTGGAGGCCGGCGACTTCATGTGGCTGCGCGCCTTCTGCCCGCAGGCCTGCTACGCCGGTGGTCCCGGTGAGTTCCGCTACTTGCTGTACAAGGACATGAACCGCCAGATCAAGCTGACGTAGGCCGCCTCGGGCGGGCTTAAACACAACGTTCGACGGCGGCGCTTCAGTGCCGCCGTCGTCGTTCGTACCAGCGGCTCGGCAGCTAGGCGGATCCTTTCCCCATCCGCCGCCGAGGGCTCGCAGCCAGCCCTGTCATTGACAGCGTGGTGGTGGGATTCTGGAAGCGTGACGGCGTTGGTCGAGGGCGGAGTTCGAATTCGGTTGCTTGGCGGCTTCCGGGTGTCGGTGGGTTCGCGGGACATCCCGGATGGCGAGTGGCGTTTGCGTAAGGCCAAGGCCGTGGTCAAACTTCTGGCGTTGGCACCGGGTCACCGGTTGCAGCGGGAGCAGGTCCTGGATTATCTGTGGCCCGGGTTGGAGCCGGATGCGGCCAGCGGTCAGCTTCGCAAGGTGGTCCACGAGGCCCGCCTCGTCTTGGATCCGAGCCTGTCGGCATTGGACCGGTACCTCATCTCGGGTGAGCAGCTCCGGCTGGACCGCGAGTCGACGTGGGTGGATGTTGATGCGTTCGAGGCTGCGGCTATGCGGGCACGCCGGACCGGCGACCCGGCCGCGTATGCGGCTGCGATCCGACTGTACGACGGAGATCTCCTGCCCGAGGACCGATATGAGGACTGGGCAATAACCAGGGAGGGGGCGCTCCGGTCGGATTTCCTCGCTCTGCTGGTCGAACAGGCACGATTGTTGGAGGCCCGCGCGAACTTCGACGGTGCCGTATCGGCACTGCGGCGGGTCATTGCAGCTGACCCCATCCACGAGGAGGCAGGTGTCGCGTTGATGCGGGTGCACGCTCTGGCGGGCCGGCGACACGAGGCGATGCAGGAACATGAGCGCCTCCGCGCAGCGCTGGACCGGGAACTAGGCATCGAGCCAGACCCTGCCACGGAACGGCTGTTCGAGCAGATCCGCACAGGCCTGTCGTCGGAGCCTGAGCTGGCCAGCGAGTTGTTGGAGCAGGTCGGTGGCCTGCGGTTGGTGTCGGGCGATTTTCAGGGTGCGGTCGCAGCGTTCGTTGCGGCGGTTGCGCGCCTGCGCGGTTCCAGCGCCAATCACCGGTTGGCCCGGCTGCACCGCAAAGCCGCGCAGGCCCACCTTATGATGCAGGACGCGGCTGCCGCGGAGAGCCACTTACGGGCGGCCGAGGGCCTACTGGCAGGCAGGAAGGACGAGGCCGAGAAGGCGCGGGTCCTGGAGGCGCGCGCGAACTGGCTGTGGTCCGTGGGGCGCTACGACGAAGCACAATCCGCAGCGGAGGCTAGCCTGGCGGCTGCCGAGGTCCACGGAACGGGCGAGGACGTCGCCGCGGTGCAGGAAACACTCGCCATCATCTGTCATATGCGCGGAGCATGGCGGCCTGGTCTTCAGGCCGAGATCGAGCGGCTGGGTGATGTGGGCGGCGAGGATCCGCGGCTGGGAAGGATCTTCGAATTCCATTGCTGCATCGGTGAATACCATCTGTATGGGGACGGGCTGTGCGAGACGGTCGAAGACTATGCCCGCGGCACGCTGGCGCTGGCCATCGGCCGGGGTGCGCGCCACGCTCAGGCGTTCGCCTGGTGCCTGCTCGGGGAATCACTCCTGTTGCAGGGGCGCTGGGATGAGGCCGCGGGGTGCCTGGAGCGCAGCACGGAATTGTACGCTGAGCTCGATGCCCGCTCCGGTGCGCTGCCTTGGCAGCGGCTTGCCGAACTCGCGGTAATGCGAGGCGATAGCATCGCGGCGGCGGCGTACCTTCGTCACGGGATGGCGATCGCCGTGGTATCGCCCTTGGCCCGGCACGCCTGGGGCCGGCTCTATGCGACAGCGGCGTTGGACGCGCTGGAGCGCCGCGATCCGGCCGAGGCAGTCCGCGTAGTCCGGTCCGCGGCGGCGACAGCGGCGCGCTACGGCGAATGTCCGACGTGCACCGCCCTGCTGTATCCGATGGCGGCCGAAGCGTTCGCTGCGCTCGGCGACAGGGCGGGCGCAACCGTATTCGCCCAGGCAGCCGAGCGGGTTGGGCACTCCTTCCAAAGTTCGGCGTGGACTGCCATGGCCGAGTCCGCCCGCGGTTCGCTGGCGCTGACCGACGCGGACGCGGGCGGGGCACGCGAACGATTCCTCTCCGCGGCGCGCCTCTACGAAAGGGCCCATCAGCCTTTCTGGTCCGCCCGCTGCCGGCTGCAGGCCGCTTTGGCTGGCGCCGGCGGTCTGGCTGACCGGCACCTGCTGGACGACGCGGCCATTGCGTTCGAGCAGCTCGGCGCGCTGCGGGCGCTCGCGGCCGCGCGCCGGGCAACCTGACTCAGAACTTACACGGTCACTACCCGGTCGAAATCAGCACCGCTCATGTGCTCGCACAGCGCAACGCAGGCATCGAAGTGGGTCATGAACCCCGGGTTCTGCTTCCACGCGTCCCGGGACGCCTCGTCGGTCCACTCCGCGAACGAAACATAATGACCGGGAACACGTCGGTCACGAATGAGGTTCGCCACCAGGATCGACGGGTAGTTCGCCCGGGACCACTGAAGGAACTCGGTCCACCGATCTATGAATTCCTGCTCGCTGCCCTGCTTCACCTGCCAGGTTCCTGAGGCATAGTGGTCTGCCATTGTTCTCACCTCCTTTCAGATTTCTCGCTTAACGGTAGGTCGCGACCGTTCCCCAAGCGTTCCCCGGTCCGCATGGTGATGTCCCGGGCGTGGGCGAGGCCGACGACGGCGGGCGGGCCGCCGTCGGGGTTACCCGGCGATGGAGCGGTCGTGGTCGTGCTCAAGGCGGGCATGGGCTACTTCGTCCATGTTGGCCTCGGCCCAGTCCTTCATCTCATGGATCACGCAGAGCAGGGAGTGGCCCAGGGTGGTGAGCTCGTAGTCCGTCCGGGCAGGAACGGTGGGTGTCACGGACCTCGAGACCAGGCCGTCCCGTTCCAAGGAACGCAGCGTGGAGGTCAGCATCTTCTGGCTCGCGCCCGGGATCTGCCGCCGGAGCTCGCTGTGCCTTTGTTGCCCCTCGGATAACGCGAGCATCACGAGGCTCACCCATTTGCTGCTCATGGCCTCCAGCAGCTGCCGTGCCGGGCATCCGGGCAGCGCGGCGTTGTACTCGAGCCGAGTTTCGTGCCGCTTCTGGCTGGCTGTCAGAGTCATGTCACCCACGCTTTCCATCAGGATCTGAAGTGCGCCGCCAAGCCTACGGAGGCAAGGTTTCCGGAAGGGAAACTCCCGCAACATTCGGTCACACAGGCACCCCGGCGTGCCCGGGGCACTTTGAGGTGCCTCCTTCTGCGGTCCCCTAACGGTGGGCAAGGATCGTGAGGGCGGCCGGAAACCGGCGCGCCTTCCGAGGAAAGGACCCCCATGCCTACGCTCCTACACATCAATGCCTCGCCCCGCGACGCCCACAGCGGCTCGCTCCAGTTGGCACGCCACTTCATCGACGCCGTGCAGGATGCCGGCGGGGAGCGCGTCACGGTTGAGGTCTTGAACCTGTTCGACGCCGGAGTGCTCCCTGATTTCGGCAGCATCGCGGCCGCCGCTAAAATGGCCGCCTTCTCCGGCCAGGAGCAGAGCCCTGAGCAGACGCACGCGTGGGAGGCCGCCCGGGCCGTATTCGAACAGTTCGCGGCCGCCGACGCCTACGTCTTCAACATCCCCATGTGGAACGCAGGGATCCCGTACGTGCTCAAACAGTGGATCGACATCGTGACCCAGCCGGGCTGGACCTTCGGTTTCGACCCCGCGGCCGGCTACCGAGGCCTCCTGGAGGGCAAGCACGCCCTGGCCATCCACAGCAGCGGCGTCTACGCGCCCGGGGTTCCCGCAGCCTTCGGACAGGACTTCAGCAGCACCTTCTTCGCGGATTGGCTGGCTTTCGTCGGCGTCGAGGACGCCGTGCACGTGCGCTTCGCACCCACCGTGTTGAACGGCGACGTCGACGGCACCCGCCGCAAGGTGGAGGCGGAACTGCTCGACGCCGTCGCGGGCTTTGTCGGCAAGCTCCGCGGCGCCGGTGTTCTTGAGCCTGCAAGCGCCTGAATAGGGGCCCGACGGCGGCACCCGGGTGCCGCCGTCGGGCCCTCCCACGTGGTGCCGCGCCCGCCCCACGACCGGCAGGAGAGTACCGCCAGCAGCCGCTGAGCGACTCCTGAGCGTCGCCATTCCCACCCGGCGGAAATTAAATTCCCACGCCATGGGAACTCATTAGCGCCATCTGTGATTCCAGCCACTAACGTCGCTCTTATGTATACAGATCCGAGCCATTCCGTGATGCCGGAAGGCAACGCCTCGCGGTTCGTCGACATCCTGCTCGAATTCGCGCGGCACCGGACTCTGACTGCAGCCCAGATCAGCAAAACAACGGGCATCCCCGCCAGCGCCGTGTACCGGCACCTGGCACTGCTGGTGCAGTCCGGGCTGGTGGCGCAGACCAGGCGCCGCGGGCACTACAGTGCCGGCCCGGAAACCCTGCGCCTCGCCGCCAACTTCCACCAGGAAGCCATGGTCAAGGGCCGCATCTCGGAGCAACTACAGCTGCTCTCGGATGAAACCCAGGAACTGGCCGCCTACCTGGTGGTCCGCGGTGCGGAGGCACTGTGCGTGGATGCCATCGAAGGCCCGCAGATGCTGCGCTGCAGTTATTCGCCGGGCCGCTCGCTCCCCCTGCTGAAGGGCGCCAGCGCAATGGCCCTGCTCGCACACCTGGACCCCCAGGAGCAGAGCAGGATCGTGGCCGGCCTCGGGCTCAGCTCCGAGGACGCAGACAACCTGAACCACGAGCTCCAGCTCGTCCAGGGCCGCGGCTTCGGCCTCAGCTACGGGGCGGTGGATGCGGGCGTCTGGGGCGTCAGTTTCCCCGTGTTCGACGACGGCGGCCGGCTTCTGGGTGCCGTCAGCACCATGGCTCCGGCGGACCGGGCGGTCCGGCGCGAAAAGCAACTCATAGCAAGCACCCGTGACGCCGCATTGGTGCTCGGACACGGAGAAGGATCCCGATGACCAACCCCACCACCCAGCACACGTGGACGGGCCGCGACGACGGCCCCGGCCCAGAACACCGGCGCTGGCACCACGCAGTGAACACGGCCCAGGCCGGCACCACGGGAATCGCCATCCTTGGGTTCCGCAGCGATGAAGGCGTCCGCCGGAACAAAGGCCGGGTCGGCGCCGTCGACGGTCCCGCAAGCATCCGCGCCGCCCTGGCACCCATGGCGGCGCCCGCGGAACTCCCGGTCCACGACCTTGGCGACAACGCCGTGGTGGACGGAAACCTCGAGGACGGCCAGGAGCGTCTTGGCGCGGCCGTCCGCCATGCCCTGGATGCGGGCCACCTGCCTGTCATCCTGGGCGGCGGCCACGAAACCGCCTTTGGAACCTACACGGGCCTCCGCGCCAGCCAGGTCACCGATGGACGCCGGATCGGCATCATCAACCTGGACGCGCATTTCGACCTCCGAGCGGAGGCCATCCCGTCCTCGGGCACGCCGTTCCGGCAGGTGGCCGAGGCCGAGCGCGCCCTGGGCCACGGGTTCAACTACACAGTGGTGGGCATCAGCCAGCCCGGTAACACCGAGGCCCTGTTCCAGACGGCCCGGGAGCTTGGCGTCAAGTACCTCCTGGACGAGGAATGCACCGAGTCCAGGACTGAGCAGGTCCGGCAGTTCACGCAGGACTTCATCGACTCCGTGGACGTGGTCTACCTGACCATAGACCTCGACGTCCTCCCCGCGTACGTCGCCCCCGGTGTCAGCGCACCGGCGTCGTACGGGGTTCCGCTCTCCGTCGTGCTGGAAGTGTGCCGCCAGCTGGCCCGCTCCCCCAAGCTCGCCGTGGTCGACGTCGTCGAACTGAACCCCAGGTTCGACGTCGACTCCCGCACGGCACGCACGGCCGCACGCCTCATCCACACGATCGCCACAGAGCGATCCGGTCACCGGCATGCGTAGCCGGAAGCCCGCCTCCCCTCCCCAGAGACTCACGGTCAGGGCTCAGTAGCCGTCCGCGGTTCAGGTTCAATTGCCCACGCGGCTTCGTGCAGGAAACTGGCCAGCCGCCGCTGGAAGCGGGCCAGTCTCCTGCGTGCGCGTCCGGCTGGTCGTGGTGCCACAACGGGTGCATCCGGCAAGGCGCTGCGGCTGTCGTTGTTTATGAGGTGGACGACTGCCCAAGCGATCATCAGCGAATTATCCATGGTTCTCTTCTTGTTCGATGGGGCTCTTTTGGTTTCGCACTTCTCAGGTGCGGATTGGCTACATTTGGCTGTGCGCGGCGACGGCGGGATCCCCGCCGGTGCGGGCGCCCGACTCCAGTTCCGTGATTTCGGCTGCCTCCGCGGGCGTCAGCGACACGGCGGCAGCGCCCAGGTTTTCCCGCATGCGTGCGGCCTGGACCGACTTCGGGATGACGATGGTGCCCTGGCTGAGATGCCACGCGAGCACAACCTGGGCAGGTGTGGCACCGTACTTAGCGGCCAGGGATTTCACGGTGGCCGCTGCCAGATCGGCGCCCTGCCCCAACGGGCTGTACGCCTCCACCGCAATGCCCACGGAGCGGTTCTTGGCCGCCAGCTCCTGCTGCTGGAACGCGGGGTGGACTTCGATCTGGTTGACGGCCGGGACAATATCCGCCGCCGCCAGGAGCGTGTCCAGGTGGTCAGCCAGGAAGTTCGAAACCCCGATGGCGCGGATCTGGTTGTTTGCGTACAGCTGTTCCATGGCCTTCCAAGCCTCCGTGAAGAGTCCCTGTGCGGGCACGGGCCAATGGATCAGGTAGAGGTCCACGTAGTCCAGGCCCAGGGCTTGGCGGCTGTTCTGGAAGGCTTGGTGGGCCATTCCTTGTTCACCGTTGCGCAGCTTGGTGGTGATGAAGAGTTCCCCGCGGGGTATGCCCGAAGCGGCAATGGCTGCCCCGACGCCGGCCTCGTTCCGGTACGCCGCAGCAGTGTCGATGTGGCGGTAGCCGGCTTCGAGGGCGTCCTCGACGATGCGCTGCGTTTCTTCCGGCGGGACCTGGAATACGCCGAAGCCGAGTTGCGGGATCTGGACGCCGTTGTTGAGGGTCACGGTGGGGATGGTAATTTCCTGTGGCTGGGACATCATCAATTCTTCCGGTGGGGGTGTTGTTGGCTCGATCAGCCCTGCGGGGGCGGGCTATGCATTCAACGCTAAGCACGCCGGCAGGCCGTGTCAGCAGGTAAGCCATTCCCTCCTTTTCCTAGGACTGGCAGTCCTACCTTCGTCACTGGAAAGCGGGGACCCCGGCTTGGACAATGGAAGACATGGGTCAGAGCGCGGAGTTTGGAAAGTTCCTGAAGGCAATGCGGTCGCGGCTGACGCCGGAGCAGGCCGGGATAGCCGCGACCTCCGGTGGCAGGCGCGTCCCCGGGCTGCGACGCGAGGAAATCGCGCGCCTGGCGGACGTGAGCACCGACTACTACACCCGGCTCGAACAAGGCCGGAACATCCACCCCTCCCGGGCGGTGATGGATTCAGTGGCGCGGGCCCTGCGCCTGGATCCTGGCGAGCAGGCGCACATGTTCGACCTTCTGGAGAACTGCGCGAGGTCCCAGCATTCACCCGTTCCGGAACAGGGCGTTCGGCCGGCGCTCCGCCAACTCCTGGATGCCGTTGGCAACGTTCCCGCCCTGGTCCTGGGCCGGCGCACAGATGTTCTGGCCGGCAACCGCCTGGCGTTCCTTCTGCTTGCCGATTTCCCGGCCATGCCGACGGCGGAGCGGAACCTCACCCGCTGGATCTTCCTCGATCCGCGCTCCCACGATCTCTTCCGGGACTGGGAGACCGTGGCGGCCGAAGCCGTCGGGACACTGCGCGCGGATATCGGCCGGCACCCCAACGACCCCCAGGCCAATCAACTCGTCGGCGAACTCGCGGTGCACAGCGAACGCTTCCGCCGTTGGTGGGCCGGACACCGGTTGGCCACGGGGTCCGCAGGCAGTGTCCGGCTGCACCACCCCGTCGTCGGGGACCTGGAACTGAACTTCGAAGACCTGACGCTTCCCGACGATCCAGACCAGGTGCTGCGGGTGTATTCGGCGAAGCCGGGCTCGCCGTCGGCTGATTCGCTGACCCTGCTCGGCAGCTTCGGTGCCGAAGTGCCGGCCGCCGCGGAAGCCCCGCGGGCAACGGAAAACACAGACGCTTCCGGCGCCAGCAAGGCGCCCTGACTTCCGGCAGGACAGCGGGTCACATCCTGCGGCGTGCGTCTGTGACAAGACCTGCCACCGGCCCCCGTGGTAGTCGTCGTAGGTCCGCCCGGGCTCTCCGGTGCGGACCTACACGACCCGAAGGATGGAAATGCGCAGCGCCACAATAATGACCAGGAAGTCTTTGATAGTTGGATCAGGCCTGGGGCTGCTGGCACTTGTCACCGGCTGCAGCAGGTCCGCCGCCGGGGCCGCGGCACCCTCGCCGTCCGCCCCCGCAGGTCCCCATGCCTGGTCCTACGACGGCGCCGAGGGTCCCGAACACTGGGGCGCGTTGAGTTCCGATTTCGGCTCCTGCTCTTCGGGCACCGCCCAGTCCCCCATCGACGTCGGCGGCCGTTCGGGCCTTTCCCCGGCACCGCTCGCTGTCGACTATTCCGCCTCGGAAGGCGAGATCACCGATAACGGCCACACCACCGAACTGCGTGCACTGACGGCCCAGGGCATCACGGTTGGCGGCAAGAAGTACGCGTTCAAGCAGCTGCACTTCCATGCCCCGTCCGAGCACACGCTGGGTGGTGTACGGCACGAAGCGGAGTTCCACTTCGTCCACCAGGCCGACGACGGCGGGCTGGCCGTCGTCGGGATCCTCGCCACGGTGGGGGCTACCAATGCGCCGTGGGCGCCGTTCACGGACGGCGTGCCGGCCGCAGCCGGTGGGCAGAAGGTGCCGGCCGGCGTCGTGGACTTCCCGGCACTGTTCCCGGCGTCGCTGGATCATTTCGCGTACGACGGCAGCCTGACCACTCCGCCCTGCTCGGAAGGCGTGCGCTGGCTGCTCCTCGAGACGCCCATCGAGCTGGGAGCCGGACAGCTTGCCACACTGCGCGCGGCGCACGCGGGCAACAGCCGGCCGGTCCAGCCGCTCAACGGGAGGGACGTCGTCGTCGTCGATCAGTAGAACCTCAGACGGTGGCGGGGTCCGTGTTGGCGCCGCAGAGGATCACGGCCACGCGTTCCCCGTCCGCCGGTACGTAGGCGCCGGAGTGGAGGGCAGCGAAAGCTGTGGCCGCGCCGTGCTCCACGATGATCCGGTACTGCTCCCAAAGCAGGGACCGGGCGGCCACGATGTCCTCGTCGGAGACCAGCACGGCGCGGACGCCGGTACGGACGGCCACTTCGAAGCCGATCCGGCCGATCTGCCGGGCCCCCAGGGAGTCCGCGGCAATCCCCGAAACGGCAACGTCCACGGGGGTTCCGGCCGCGAGCGCGGCGTGCAGGGTGGGCGTGGATTCGGACTCGACGCCCACCACTTTGGCCCGGCCCTCCACGGCGGCCGCGACCCCCGCCATCAGTCCGCCGCCGCCCACGGCCACCACCACGGTGTCCACGTCGCCCAGCTGCTCCAGCAATTCGGTTCCGATGGTGCCGGCCCCGGCGGCGATCTCGGGCTGGTCGTAGGCATGGCAGTAGACCGCGCCCGTCTCGGCGGCGTAGGCCATCGCGGCGTCGAACGCTTCCGAGTATTCCGCGCCGCGCTGGACCACGTTGGCGCCGATGTCCCAGAGCTTCTTGACCTTCACGGCCGGGGCGGTTTCGGGCACGAACACCGCGGCGGGGACGCCCACTTCCGTGGCGGCGTAGGCGTTGGCGAGCCCGGCGTTGCCGCCGGAGGCCACCACAATGCCGACGTCGTCCTTCAGCTCGCCGCGCTCCCGGCAGGCCAGGACCCGGTTGAACGCGCCCCGGGCCTTGAACGTGCCGGTGTGCTGCATGAACTCGCACTTGAGCCACACCTCGCCGGGGAACGCGCCGCGGTCTGCCGCCAGCACGGGCGTGACGCGGATCCTCCCCGCAATCCGGGCAGCGGCTTCGTCGACGTCGGTGCGTGTGATCATGGGGAAATCCTCGTTCCGGGGTGGGGCTGGGTTCAACGTTCAGGCTATCGCCCCCGTGGTGTCGCCGTCGTTCCGTCCCGGCGGCTCGGCGCAAAAGCGTCCCAAAGAGAGAAATGGGCCGCTTGCGCGGGCGTGGTTCGCGGCATGCCCGATTACCCGGCCCTGCTGCCGGTCGTGTTCCCAGGGCCGCTTGAATTTGTTAACCGATGAAGGTGACGAGGTCTTCGCAGAAGTCGCGTCCTGCCGTGTCCGCTTGCCCGTGACTGGCCGTCTCGCCGAGGTCCCTAATGAACTCGTCGTCGGAGGGGTCAGCAGGCGTGCCGCCGTGATCCATGAGGATCTCGAACCTGAATGTACCCGTGTCCATGAACAGACGCGTACCGTCCGGGCCATAGACCTTCTGGACGCCGGAGACAGCGATCTCGACGGTCAGGGTGCCATCGCCGTTGTCGGTTATTTTGTGGTCCCGTGCCTGGCCCGACTCCGTGATCGTGTAGGTCTGCTCGTTCAGGGTGTTTGTCCACACATCGGTTGAGCGGATCGGGCCCCCTCCGTATGCGAGACCGTCGCCGTGATGAACGAAGAGGAACATCCCCTCGGCGTGCCTGTCGTGTCGCACCGGGAAGTCTACGATCCCGGCGCAGAACCCGGGGAATTCTTCCTGGGCAATGGCGCTGCTGGAATCCGTAAAGTGGTCGTGCTCGAGCGGCCGCGCCGCCAACGCAGGGGCAGCCGATGCGATCGAGATTCCGATCACGGAGATCACCGCTCCCAAGGTGGCAAGTACCTTGTGCTTCATATCATCCTCCTCGATTAGTGGCCCGCAGCAGCGGGCCAGAGATCATCTGTTCGTTGCTTGGGTGGGGATCGACGTAGAGCAGGCAACCACGGCCAGGGAATTCAGAAGCATCACGCACAAGACAATGAGTTTGAGATTCGGCTGTGATGCCGCTCCGCCACTTTTCACAAGGGGCACCTCCACACCAAGAATGTGTCCGGAGCCCAGATCAGCGGAGTTTTCTGATGGGGAAAACGCTACTCTCAGGGCGCCGTTGGCATCAGAGTTCGAGTCTCAAAGGCCGACGGGTCCCAGACCACGGACCTGCAGCGGGACGCCCTCCTGGCCGCCGGCATCGGTGTGGGTTCCCTCTCCGAAGACAAAGCCTCCGGGAAGAAAGATGACCGGCCCGAACTGGCCGCCTGCCTCAAAGCCCTGCGCCACGGTGACACCCTGGTCGTCTGGAAACTCGACCGGCTCGGCCGGGACCTGCGGCACCTGGTCAACATCGTCCATCATCTGACCGAACGCGGCATCGGGTTGAAAGTCCTTACCGGCCAAGGTGCGGCGATCGATACCACCACGGCGTCCGGAAAGCTCGTCTGCGGCATCTTCGCGGCCCTCGCAGAGTTCGAACGCGAGCTGATCTCTGAACGCACACTCGCCGGGCTGGCCTCCGCCCGCGCCAGGGCCGGAACGGCGGGCGTCCCTACAAGATGACCCCGGCGAAGCTCCGTCTGGCGATGGCTTCCATGGGGCAATCTGGCACCAAAGTCAGTGATCTCTGCTATCCGGTCGGCCCAGCGTTCGACCGTGGTCTCTGCGACTTCAACGGTGTGCCGCACTGGCGGCAGACCAGATGGTGGTGATGTTCCTGGCGGTGGCAGCGGCGGTACCGGTTCTCACTGTCCTGGCTGCGGAGCACGTCCACTTCACCTTCGTCGGCCATGGATTGCAGGAGCCGGTAGACCGTGGCCAGGGAGACGGCATCACCGTCCTCACGCAGCATGGCGTGCAGCTGCTGGGCGCTGCGGAACCCGGTGGTCCGCCCCAGCATCTCTTCCAGGGCCGAGCGCTGCCGGGTCCGCCTTTCCACCCCTAGTGACGACGTGCGACACTTGAGCACATGGAGCCGTCCGACGGCGAACTTGTCGTGGCCGCGCAAGCAGGCGACGCTCAGTCGCTGGCAGTTCTGCTGATGCGCCATCGTGCCGCAATGCACGCGGTGGCGACCGCGGTGATGGCCGCGGGTCCAGACGTCGAGGACGTGGTGCAGGATGCCTCGCTGGTCGCGATCGCCGATGTTGGCAGGATCAGGGACCCGTCGCTCGCGCGGGCGTGGTTGACCGGGATCACCCGGAATCTGGCCCGTGCCCGGCTCCGCCGCCGCGAGCCGCTTCCCATGGACCTCACCGACATTCCGTCGGCGGAGGATCTCGAACGCCGGCTCGACGAGGCGGCACTGCGGGACTGGGTCTGGGAGGCGATAGGCGGGCTGTCGGAGCCCCTGCACGATGTCGTGGTGCTGCGCTACTTCAGCTCGGCCCCTAGCTATGACGCGATCGCGGCTGCCCTGGGCGTTCCCGTGGGCACGGTGCGCAGCCGTTTGCACGATGCCCGTGCGGCCCTGGTTGCCCGGCTGCGCGCACTGGAGTTGGCGGCTGCCGATGACCATTCCCGGGTGAGCCAAGCCCGCGAACTGCTGTTCGCCGCGATCGTCGAGGAGTACAACGGCGGCTACGAACCCGCCCTGCTGGCCAACGCGCTGGCTGAGGGGGCCCGACTCACCGTGGCCACCAGCGCCGAGGTCTTCGTCGGCCGGGAAGCGATCATGCGCAGCCTGGCAGAAGACCTCGAAGCCGGGGTCCGGCTGCGCCTGCTCCGCGTGGTGGCCGGTGCCGGGCTGACCGTGGTCGAAGGTGCATTCCAGAACCCCGCAGATGCGCCCGATCACTGCCCGCCGTTCACCACGCAGGTTTACCGGCACCGCGGTGAGGAGATTGTCAGCCTTCATCTGGCGTACTCGTCCGGAGCAGCGAACTTTTTGGCTCGCCCAGGACACCAGTAGGCATGACAACTACCGCCTACCCCACACTGAGCTCCCTCGAGGGCTTTCCGTTCCCGGTCTTCGCCAGCCGCGGATCCGAGGACCGCGGCCGGTCCATCGCTGCTCGCACGGCTCATGCGCTCGACTGGCTCGGCCAGGTCACCGGCAAGGTGCGCCGCCCGACGTTGGTGGTGGCCGACGCGCACGACTGGGCCAGCGTCTGCGAGATCCCGATCTACGGGATGATGTTCTCCATCCCGGACAAGCTCGGCACCTCTCCAACACCGGCCGACTGGTGGCAGGAATACGTCGACGCTCTGCGACCACACCTGAGCGAGACCGCTTCCACCGGGATCGCGGCCACCTTTGGAGACCCGCCGGACTTCACCGGGATCGCCGACCTGATCATCACCCACGAGGCGACCCACCTGTTCCACGAGATCCAGCCGGTCACGTGGGCCTCGGAGTTCCCGGCCGAATGGGTCATGGAGCTATTCGCCAACCTCGGGATGCACGGCTACCTCGCCACTCACGAACCCGACCAGCTGCGTCGGCTGGGTGCCCTGACCGAGGCCACCATCGATGCCGGAAACGGCATCTGGGACCTGCAGGACCTGGCACTGATGGGCGAGAGCATGCAGACCAGCGTCACGAACTACGTGTGGTATCAGTTCCGGCTGATCCGCTTCGCCGAGCAGCTGTGGACCGCCGGCCATGAGGGCGGGCTCCGGGACTACCAACAGCTGCTGGGCCATCCGGAGCTTACCCCCGACCAAGTCGTGGATCGGCTGTCTCGACTGGAGCCCGCAGTCGCCGATGCGATCCGGCGGTGGCCGGCTCCCTGACCAGGCGGCCAGCGAGGACCGATGGGCGATGACGGGTTCCATCACGCCATGTTCTTTGATGCTGGCGATGAAGTCGGTAGTCAGGGCGGCATCCTTGCGGGGGACTGTGGAATTAGCGGTGTATCAGCGAGGCAGGAAATTTCCGACAAGGCATGGGCCGAAATGGCACATCTTTCCCCGTGTGGAAGGGGAACGGACGTCCGATCATGGACATGCGGCGGACGGTCGAGGGCATCGTCTGGCAGCAGGCGGATCTTCTGGCCGCCGGCGTCCGACGCGATGACCTCTACGTTGATCACGGTGTGTCCGGGAACCGGCTCTCCCGCCAGAGAGAAACGTTGCTTCCCCCTGCCGTAGAGACTTAGCCTTGGCCGGCCGTCGCAGGGCGTAACGAACGAAATATCCCCACGGGCGCCGGCGTTGCCCCGATATGACAACCATCGGAATCATCGGAGCAGGACACATCGGCAGCCAGGTGGCCCGCAAAGCAGTCGAACTCGGCTACGACGTGGTGATCAGCAATTCCCGCGGCCCCGAAACGCTGGCCGCACTCGTGGCGGAACTGGGACCCCGTGCCCGGGCCGCGACGCCGGCCGAAGCAGCAGCGGCGGGCGATTTCGCCGTCGTGACCATTCCTTTCAGGAGCCTCGGCAGCATCCCTGTGCAGCCGCTCGCGGGGAAAATCGTGATCGATACCGGCAACTACTACTGGAAGCGCGACGGCCATGTTTCGGCCCTCGACGCCGGCGAAACCACGTCTTCCGCGCTGGTGCAGGAACACCTGCCCACGTCCAAGGTGGCGAAGGGCTTCAACCACATCCGGTACAGCGAGATCACCACGGACGGCACGCCTACCGGCACACCGAACCGCCGTGCCCTGGCCACCGCAAGCGACTACGCCGAGGCCAGCGAACTCGTGACGAAGCTATATGACGAGTTCGGCTTCGACACGGTGAACCTCGGCCCCATCTCCGAGAGCTGGCGCGCAGAGCCGGGCCGTCCGGCGAATGTGGTGCGGCAGAACGCTGCTGAACTCAGCGAGACCCTGGCCAAGGCGCCGCGGACCGTCTGACGGCAGGTGGGCGGTGCCTCGCTGCCGCAATTAATCCATTCGGCGTATTATTTAGGTGGATCCACGTTCTCTTGGCCCAGACGCGGCCCAACCCTGATCCCCGTCACCGAAGGATTTCCGTGAGCCACCTCAACCACAACCAGGCCGCGCGGCCTGCCTCTGGCGCCGAAATGCCGCCCCACGCCATCGGCAAGGACGTAGCACTCGCCTTGTTGATCGGGCTTCTGGCGGGCTTGCTTGGGCTGGCCCCGTGGCTGGCCACCGGCGCGCAGCTTCCTCTGCAGAACCTTTGGGGCGCGGAAGTGCTGCCGCAGCAGATGCCCCTGTCGCTCCTGCCGTTGAGCCAATACGAACTCACCACGCTCGTTGCGCTGATGACCGTGGGAGGGGCGGCCGCCGGCCTGGCAGTGCGGCTCTGGTCACCCGCCCGACGACGGCTGGTTGTCTGGTGTGCGGCCGGCGGCGTTCTCGCGGTGCAGGCCACGGCGACGGTTCAGGCGTTTTCAGTGCTCGACGCCGGTTTGGCGAGCGGAGCGATGTCAGGCGTCTATTTCGCCGGGCTGCTCGCAGGGGTGCTAGCCGCTATCGTCGCGGGCCTGGTGGCGCTCCTGCTCATCGCGGCGAAGTCCATGGCCCTGACAGCCCTGGGTATCGGACTCATCGCCGTGCCATTTGGGTCGTGGGTCGGCGAGTGGGCGGGGAATCTGGCCGGGGCGGGCAACCTCTCCGCCCCGGTATTGACGCTGCTGCGCTGGTTGCCCGCGGTACTGGTTGGTGCGGCGCTGGCATGGTGCAGCCTCCGTCCCGCCCGCCGCGCATTCGTTTGGCTGGTGAACCTGGCCGCTCTGTGGGTGGTTCCGGCGTTGTTCATCTCCGTCAATTACGTCCTGGGCACACGATTGCCGGAGCGGGACCCGCAGGAATTGGCCCTGATGATCCGACAGATCCTCACGGCCACGCTCGGACCCGACGGCGGGGCCGGCCCGACCGTCCTCCTGGCATTGGCCATCGCGCTGGCAGGCGCGGCCGTCGGGGAATTAGCCCGCCGGCGTCGGCGTCGCTGAAGGCCGGACTCAGCCGCGAGGCCGGTACCAGAACTACCTCGATCCACCGCATTCCCGCAGATCTCTTAGGCTGCCCACCGGTCCGTGGGGGCCATTTCTTTCTACAATTTAAGTGGCGGCATAGGCGGCAATCAGCCGAACCGGCCGCACCACAAGGAGGACCGCAATGGGTTTGGGTGACAGGATCCACAACGCCGCGGAGAGGCTTCACGGCAAGGGAAAGAAGGCCGCCGGCGAGGTCAGCGGAAACGACCGCATGAGGGCAGAAGGCAAGGCCCGCGCAGTCCGGGCCGACCTCAAGCAAGCGGGCGAAAAGATCAGGCACGCCTTCAAGCGGCACTAAGTATCGTCAATCGAACGGGCGGCTCTGCCAAGAGCCGCCCGCTTTTCTGTGCCTGGCGGCGAAGATGCCCATCCACATCCCCACAGAACACCCCCTTGACTCCACACCGCACTTTCCCTAAACTTTTCATAAAGCAGAATCTAAATTCCACAAAGCGGAAACTCGAGAAGAGCCAAGCAAGCGGGAAGATAGATCAAAGCCCTCCTCGGAAGGACCTACGATGACGTACACAGTGAACTGCTCCATCCTCTTGACGGAGCTTCCCCTGCTCGAGCGCCCCGCAGCCGCAAAGGCGGCCGGCTTTGACGCCGTCGAGTTCTGGTGGCCCTTCGACACCTCCGTCCCCACGGACGCCCAGATCACCGGGTTTGAGAACGCCATCAAGGATGCCGGTGTACAGCTCACAGGCCTGAACTTCAACGCCGGCAACATGCCCGGCGGCGACCGCGGCCTGGTCTCCTGGCCCGCGCGTTCTACCGAATTCCTGGACAACATCGACGTCGTCGCCGGCATCGGCGAGCGCCTCGGCTGCAAGGCCTTCAACGCCCTCTACGGCAACCGCGTCGACGGCGAATCGGCCGAGAAGCAGGACGCCATCGGCGCCGAAAACCTCGCCGCGGCAGCTGCCGGCGTCGCAGGCATCGGCGGCACCGTCCTCCTCGAACCGGTCAGCGGCGCCGCCAAGTACCCGCTCCTCACGGCAGCGGACGCCCTCAAGGTGATCGCCCGCGTCAAGGCTGAATCCGGCGCAGAGAACATTAAGCTCCTCGCGGACTTCTACCACCTGGCAGTCAACGGGGACGACGTCGCAGCCGTCATCGAAAACCACGCCAAGGACTTCGGCCACATCCAGATTGCCGACAACCCCGGCCGCGGGGCTCCCGGAACCGGCGAGCTTCCCCTCGGCGAATGGATCGCCCGCAGCCGCGAACTCGGCTACGACGGCTACATCGGCCTCGAATACAAGGAACCGGCGGAAACCGCGTTCAGCTGGGCCATCCGCCAGCGCGTCTCGCAGTAGTCCCCACCCGCACCACCACACAGACTTTCAGTAAAGGAACCACAATGAGCAACGTTGCAGTCATCGGACTCGGAATCATGGGCCTCCCCATGGCCATCAACCTCGTCAAGGCCGGCCACACCGTCACCGGGTTCAACCGCAGCCAGGACAAGATCGACAAGCTCGTCTCCGAAGGCGGCCAGGGTGCCACGAGCATCGCGGACGCCGTCAAGGACGCCGACGTCGTCATCACCATGGTCCCGGACTCCCCCGACGTCGAGGGCGTAGTCAGCGGCAAGGACGGCGTCTTCGCCAACGCGAAGAAGGGCACCTTGTGGATCGACGCCAGCAGCATCCGCCCGGATGTCGCCAAGCGCCTCGCCGACGATGCCAAAGAAGCAGGCATCCGCCCGCTCGACGCCCCGGTCTCCGGCGGCGAACAGGGCGCCATCAACGCCGTTCTCTCGATCATGGTGGGCGGCGAGGCAGCCGACTTCGAGGCTGCACAGCCGGTCCTCACGGCCGTCGGCAAAACCATCGTCCACGTGGGCCCCTCCGGCTCCGGCCAGACCGTCAAGGCAGCCAACCAGCTGATCGTGGCCGTCAACATCCAGATCCTCGGCGAAGCGATCGCCTTCCTTGAGGCCTACGGCGTGGACACCGACGCAGCCCTGAAGGTCCTCGGCGGCGGCCTGGCCGGCTCCAAGGTCCTGGACCAGAAGGGCCAGAAGATGCTGGACCGCAACTTCGACCCCGGTTTCCGCCTGGCCCTCCACCACAAGGACCTCGGCATCGTCACCTCGGCAGCCCGCGAAGCCAACGTCGCCGTCCCCCTCGGCGCCGTCGTCGCACAGCTCGTCGCCGCAACCGTCAACCAGGGCGACGGCGGCCTCGACCACTCCGGCCTCTTCAAGCAGGTCCTGCAGCTCAGCGGCCGCAAGTAAGCACCTCCGGCAGTAGCCGGACAAGAAGCAAACCGGTGATCCGCCGTCGTACATCACGACGGCGGCTCCCCCACTACACCCAAATTCCGCCCCCAGCGGGCACCCCACAGACTTTTCAAGGAGTACACAATGACTAAGATGCGCACCGTTGACGCTGCCGTCGCGATCCTGGTTAAGGAAGGCGCCATCGAGGCGTTCGGCCTGCCAGGCGCGGCAATCAACCCGTTCTACTCGGCAATGCGGAAGAACGGCGGGGTCCGCCACACGCTGGCCCGCCACGTAGAAGGCGCCAGCCACATGGCGGACGGCTACTCCCGGGCCAAGGATGGCAACATCGGCATCTGCATCGGCACCTCGGGCCCTGCCGGCACGGACATGATCACCGGCCTGTACGCGGCCTGGGCGGATTCCATCCCCATGCTCTGCATCACCGGCCAGGCCCCCGTGGCCAAGCTGCACAAGGAAGACTTCCAGGCCGTGGACATCCAGACCATCGCCGCCCCCGTCACCAAGATGTCCATGACCATCATGGAGCCCGGCCAGGTTCCGGGCGCCTTCCAGAAGGCCTTCCAGCTGATGCGCTCCGGCCGTCCGGGCCCGGTCCTGCTGGACCTGCCGTTCGACGTGCAGATGGCCGAGATCGAATTCGACATCGACGCCTACGAGCCCATCGCCGTCGAAAAGCCCACGGCCAGCCGCAAGCAGCTGGAAAAGGCGCTGGACATGCTGACCGCAGCCGAGCGCCCGCTGATCGTGGCCGGCGGCGGCATCATCAACGCCGGCGCCTCCGCGCAGCTGGTGGAACTGGCCGAACTGCTGAACGTTCCGGTCATCCCCACCCTGATGGGCTGGGGCACCATCCCGGACGACCACGTCCTGATGGCCGGCATGGTGGGCCTGCAGACCAGCCACCGCTACGGCAACGAGACCATGCTGGCCTCCGACTTCGTGATCGGCATCGGCAACCGCTGGGCCAACCGCCACACCGGCGGCCTGGACACCTACACGGCGGGCCGCAAGTTCGTGCACATCGACATCGAGCCCACCCAGATCGGCCGCGTGTTCTCGCCGGACCTGGGCATCGCGTCCGACGCCGGTGCGGCGCTGGACGGGCTGATCGAGCTGGCACGCGAGCGCCAGGCGGCTAAGTCCCTGCCGGACTACGCCGGCTGGGTTGCCGAGTGCACCGCACGCAAGGGCTCCCTGCAGCGCAAGACGCACTTCGAGAACGTGCCGATCAAGCCGCAGCGCGTGTACGAGGAAATGAACAAGGCCTTCGGCAAGGACACCACCTACGTGTCCACCATCGGCCTGTCGCAGATCGCCGGCGCCCAGCTGCTGCACGTTTTCGGCCCGCGCCAGTGGATCAACGCCGGCCAGGCCGGCCCCCTGGGCTGGACCGCCCCGGCCGCCCTGGGCGTGGTCCGCGGCAAGCCGGACGAGACCGTGGTTGCCCTGTCCGGTGACTACGACTTCCAGTTCATGATCGAAGAGCTGGCCGTGGGCGCGCAGTTCAACCTGCCGTACATCCACGTGGTGGTGAACAACTCGTACCTGGGCCTGATCCGCCAGTCGCAGCGCGGCTTCGAGATGGAACAGAACGTGTCCCTGGCGTTCGAGAACATCAACTCCCCTGAGACCAACGGCTACGGCGTGGACCACGTCAAGGTGGCCGAGGGCCTGGGCTGCAAGGCCATCCGCGTGGAAAACCCCTCCGACCTGCCGGCCGCGTTCGACAAGGCCAAGGCACTGATGGGCGAGTTCAAGGTTCCCGTGGTGGTGGAAGTGATCCTGGAAAAGGTCACCAATATCTCCATGGGCGTGGAAATCAACGCCGTGAACGAGTTCGAGGAACTGGCGGCCCGCGGCGCGGACGCCCCCACTTCGATCATCGCCCTGCTGGACTAGAACAGAACGAGAGGAGGTACCGGAATGCGTGTGGTCATCGCCCCGGACAAGTTCAAGGGTTCAATGTCCGCCCCCGACGTCGCCAGCCGCCTGAGCGCGGGATTGCAGTCAGCTGTGGCGGACCTTGAGACCACACTCATTCCGGTGGCCGACGGCGGCGAGGGCACCCTCGACGCCGCCGTCGGCTCGGGTTTCACCCGCCGGACCGCCACCGTCACAGGCCCCACGGGCCAGCCGGTCCGGGCCGACTTCGCGGTCCGCGGCAGGGAGGCCGTGATCGAAATGGCCGCCGCATCCGGGCTCGCG
The DNA here is from genome assembly GCF_054510915.1 of Pseudarthrobacter arbutini. Classification (NCBI taxonomy): domain Bacteria; kingdom Bacillati; phylum Actinomycetota; class Actinomycetes; order Micrococcales; family Micrococcaceae; genus Pseudarthrobacter; species Pseudarthrobacter arbutini. The sequence goes on from NZ_JBTNDQ010000009.1 coordinate 46,954, forward strand.
CTGCTGCCCTCTGTCATCCAAGGCGGCGGCCCGGACTCCGGAACGGCCACCACGTCCACCAGCCTGGGCACCGGAGAACTCATCCGCGCCGCACTGGACCTGGGCTGCCGGCAGATCATCCTGGGCGTGGGTGGCAGCGCCAACACCGACGGCGGCGCCGGGGTCCTGCAGGGCCTCGGCGCGGTCTTCCTCGACAAAGAGGGCAGCGAGCTCCCCGGCGGCGGGGCCGCCCTGGCCCGCCTGGACCGGATCGATTTCTCCGGCCTGGACGTCCGGCTGGAGGACGCCCGCTTCACCTTGGCGTCCGACGTCGACAATCCCCTGCTGGGGTCCAGCGGCGCCGCCGCGATCTTCGGACCGCAGAAAGGCGCGACCCCGAGCGACGTCGTCGCCCTCGACGCCGCCCTGACGAACTTCGTCTCGGTCCTCGCCGGCGAGATCGGCATCCGCGCCGAGAGGGCCGCCGTCGCACCCGGCGCAGGAGCAGCCGGCGGCGTCGGCTACATTGCCATCGCGGCGCTGGCCGCGGCACGCAGGCCGGGCATCGACGTCGTCCTCGAATTCACTGGACTGGAGCAGCGGCTGGCCGGCGCGGACCTGGTGATCACCGGCGAAGGCAGCCTGGACGAGCAGAGCCTGCTCGGCAAAACGCCCATGGGTGTGGCCCGCGCCGCGGCTCGTGCCGGAATCCCCGTGATTGCCGTCTGCGGCCGCAGTACGCTGAGCCAGGAACAGCTCACGGAAGCCGGGTTCAGGGCCGTTCACGCCCTGACCGATCTTGAGTCCAATGTAGAAAAATGTATGGCCGAAGCAGGCCCGCTGCTTGAAGAATTAGGTAAGCACATCGGCGTGCACCTGCCTGCGAGTGCAGCGCGAACCGACACCAAGGAGAACGTCCATGTCTGAAGAAACCATCCCGGCGCCCGGCGCGTTTGACCTGGTCATCCGCGGCCAGCGCATCCTCACCACCGCCGGCATCACCGCCCGCGAAGTTGGCATCCGCGGCGGCGTGATCGTCGCCATCGAACCGCTCGGCAACGGCCTCACCGGCACGCAGGTCATCGACCTGGCCGACGACGAAACCCTGATCCCCGGCCTCGTGGACACGCACGTCCACGTCAACGAGCCCGGCCGCACCGAGTGGGAGGGCTTCGCGTCCGCCACCCGGGCGGCCGCCGCGGGCGGCGTCACCACCATCATCGACATGCCGCTGAACTCCATCCCGCCCACCACCACGGTGGAGAACCTCAAGCTCAAGCGCGAGGTGGCCGAGGACCAGGCATTTGTGGACGTCGGATTCTGGGGCGGCGCCGTACCGGGCAACAAGAAGGACCTCCGCGGCCTGCATGACGAGGGCGTCTTCGGCTTCAAGTGCTTCCTGCTGCACTCCGGCGTGGACGAGTTCCCGCACCTCGAAGCGGACGAGATGGAGGAGGACATGGCCGAACTCAAGTCCTTCGACTCGCTCATGATCGTCCACGCCGAGGACTCCCACGCGATCGACCGCGCCCCGCACCCGGGCGGCGACCACTACGAAACGTTCCTGGCCTCCCGCCCCCGCGGCGCCGAGAACAAGGCCATCGCCGAGGTCATCGAGCGCGCCCGCTGGACCGGCGCCCGCGCCCACATCCTGCACCTCTCGTCCTCCGACGCGCTGCCCATGATCGCCAGTGCAAAGCGCGACGGCGTCCACCTCACCGTGGAGACGTGCCCGCACTACCTCACCCTGATGGCCGAGGAAATCCCCGACGGCGCCACGGCGTACAAGTGCTGCCCGCCGATCCGCGAGGCGTCCAACCGCGAGCTGCTCTGGAAGGGCCTGCAGGACGGCACCATCGATTGCATCGTCTCGGACCACTCCCCGTCCACCCTGGACCTGAAGGACCTGGAAAACGGCGACTTCGCCGTGGCCTGGGGCGGCGTCTCCTCGCTGCAGCTGGGGCTGTCCCTGATCTGGACCGAGGCCCGGCACCGCGGCATCACCCTGGAACAGGTGGTGTCCTGGATGGCTGAGAAGCCCGCCGCTTTGGCCCGCCTGCACAACAAGGGCCAGCTGGCCCTCGGCTACGATGCGGACTTCTCCATCTTCGCACCGGACGACGCGTTCGTCGTCGACGTCACCAAGCTCAAGCACAAGAACCCCATCACGCCCTACGACGGCAAGGCGCTCTCCGGCGTCGTCCGCAAAACGTTCCTTCGCGGCAACGAGATCGACGGCCGCACGCCCAGCGGCAAGCTGATCCGCCGCGGCGGCGTCTGAGGCGCAGCGCGATGGCCGTCAACGTCCACGCACCATACCCGCGGCAGCACGCCGGCTCCCGTGTTGGCGTTAGTCCGGGCGCCCGTCCAGGCCTCCAGCCAGGGCTTCAGCCGCGCGGCCTGGCAGTGTGGCTCCAGCCTTGTGAAGGCCAGGACATCGACCCGGCGGTCTGGGCCCAGGCCGCCCAAGCGGTCCTGGCGCGTGCCCGCCAACTCGCTCCGGAAGCCGGAGTCCACCTGTGGACCGCGGCCGGAACGTCCGGCGTCGAAGGTTCAGACGGTCCCGACGTTTCCGACGGCGGCGCTAATGTTTCGGAAACGGCGTCCGACGCCGGAAACGGCACCGCCGCCGTCGTCGCCCCGCCAGTCTCCCTGGCCGGGCGACGGAGCATCGTGGCAGTGGATCTGGCCGCGGACACCGTACTTCTGGATGGTGTCCCGGTCAGCTTCACCCACATGGAATTCAGCCTCCTGAGGTACCTCGTGGAAAACCAGTCGCGGACGATTCAACGTGAAGAACTGCAACGCGTTCTGGAATCGCTGGACTGCCCCGGCGCGGCATTCCGCTCCATCGACGTGTATGTTGGACGCGTCCGGCGCAAGCTGGGCTCGGCCCGCCACGCCATCGCCACCGTGCGCGGTGGCGGCTACCAGTTCGTGCCCGGACCGGGCAGCACGGTCCGCGGACCCGCGGAATACTGCATCTAGGCAGCCCGTTGCACCCATAGATTGATCGCCGGCCACGGCGGTTGCCCCACCAGTCAAGGATCGAAAAATGACCCAGAAACTCCTCGCCGGAACCCAGGCCCCCGATTTCGCCCTGCTCAACGCCGACGGCCAGAAGGTCTCCCTCTCTGATTACCGCGGACGCAACGTCATTGTGTACTTCTACCCGGAAGCCGCAACCCCCGGCTGCACCACCGAGGCCTGCGACTTCCGCGACAACCTCGCCAGCCTGCAGTCCTCCGGCTACGAGGTCCTGGGCATCTCCCCGGACGCGCCTGAGAAGCTGGCGGCCTTCACCGGCGACTTCGCCCTGACGTTCCCGCTGCTCTCCGACGAGGACCACGCCGTGGCGCTGGCCTACGGCGCCTGGGGCGAAAAGCTGGTGAACGGCGAAGTGGTTGACGGCCTGGTCCGTTCCACCGTGGTGCTCGACGCCGAAGGCAAAGTCACGCTCACCCAGTACCAGATCAAGGCCCAGGGCCACGTCGCAGCACTCAAGGCAGAGTTGGGCGTCTAAGGACGCACCGGACGCTCTTACGTCCTTCTCGTTGCGGCACGGTTCCGCGGTGATAAAATTCAGCGTCCTCCTGACGTCGCGGACGATCCATCACATCTGCCTTCGGGGGAACACCTTCACCATGCTGCACACCCGCCACCGCGTCGGACCCGAGATACTTCCGGCCACCGCATTCCCGGCAGCCTCCTAGGATGCGCTCGGCTGTTAGTGCCGGTGCTGTCCCGCAGCTCAGATCGGCAGCACGGGTACTGGCCGTTGGCATCCCGCTGGCCGTCACCGCTGGCCTGACCCTGCCACTGCAGGCCCGGATCAACGGCGAGCTGGGGCAACGACTGCAGGATCCGCTGCTGGCAGGGTTGTTCAGCTTCGGCGGTGCCGCCCTGATCATGGCTGCCGCCACACTGGTTCTCCCCAGCGGCCGCGCGGCCTTCGTGAAACTCCTATCCGGCACACGGGAGGGCTCCATCCCCTGGTACTTCCATGCCGCCGGAGTCGTCGGCGCGTACTTTATCTTTGCCCAGACCAGCTTTGTCGCAGGCGTCGGGATCGCCATTTATACGGTGGCGGTGGTGACCGGGCAGACGGTCAGCGGGCTGGCCGTGGACCGCATCGGGCTGGGTCCCGGCGGCAAACGGGCCATTACGGCGCTGCGGGTGATCGGTGTGCTGCTCACGGTCGGCGCGGTGTTCTGGGCTGTGTCGCCCCGGCTCTCCGGCGTGCCGGATCCCGCAGCAATGCTGGTCCCGCTCGCACTGGTTGTCCTGGCCGGGATCCTGATGACGTTCCAGCACGCGGTAAATGGCAAGATCGCCGCGCAGGTTCGGTCGCCGATTCCGGGGACCCTGATTAACTATGTGGTCGGCAGTTTCGGGCTGGCGCTGATCTGGGTGCTGAAACTCGCCCTTACCGGCGGGATGCCCACGCTGCCGGCCGAGCCCTGGCTCTACACCGGCGGAGCGCTGGGCTGCATTAACCTGGTGCTGAGCGCCCTGCTGATCCGGCATATCGGCGTGCTGCTGACCGGGCTGAGCATGATCGCCGGCCAGCTGATCGGCGCACTGCTCATGGACTGGCTGCTGCCAGTGGCCGGCAGCGCCATCTATCCGCAAACCGTGTTCGGCACCCTGCTCACACTCGCCGCGATCGTGGTGGCCGCACTCCCCGGATCAGCACTGCGGAAGTTCTGGCAGCCCGGATCCGGGCCGCTCCGATCCCGCCAGCGCCGCCGGCCCTAGCGATCCTTGGGCAGATCCCTGCTGCGCCCTCGCCCAATGCCATCCACCGTGAGTCGCATCCAGGGGTTTATTTGTTCCGTCCGCGTGCAGCCACGCGCCAGCGGTCCACGATTTCGCCGCCGCTGACCACGGTGACTTCGTCGACGAGGTTCATGGCAATGCAGACGTGATTGGGGACCACACGCAGCCGGTCTCCGAGAGCCGGCAGCGTTGCCTCCGCCGGCCAGACGACGGTGGCGTGGTGTTCTGACAGTGCGCTAATTCGGGCTTCCGGGTGGTCAAGGAGCCGCCCGAAGCCGGTGGCCCAGCCAGGCCGGTCCCCGCCAAGGATTTTGCTGCCGGAGTCCAGGATGATCCTTCGCGGTATGACGTCGGTGCCTTCATGCCGGCTGACGACCGTTGCCGCGATGGTCAGAGCGATGTCTTCGGCCGCACAGCGATCCAGTTCCAGTTGTTGGGCATCCCCGAAGACGTACACGCCGGGCCGGACTTCTGTGGCTCCGGAGTCGCCGGTGAGGGTGGCGGTGGGGGTGGACCCGCCGCTGACGTGGGTGATGGGGAAACCTGCCGCGGTAAGCAGATCGGCGGCCTTGCCGAGGGCCAACCGTTCCTCGTCCGCAGCCTTCAGCGGCATGCCCGGGGCATAGCTGTGCCCTGGAAACGTGAAAATTCCCGTGACGCGCAGCCCTGCCCGCGCTGCGGCGTGGGCGACGTCGACAGCGGCGTCCGGCGCTATCCCGCTGCGGTGATGGCCGCTGTCGATCTCCAGCAGCACTTCAATCTCACCAACGGCATCGCCGAGCGACGCGGCCATGGTTTCGGCTGCTTCACGTGAGTCCAGACCTACTGCGATCCTGCCTTTTGTTGCAAGGCGCTGGAGCCGTTCAGCCTGTCGGGGACCGACCCAGAGTGGATACGCGATGAAGATGTCTTTGGCCCCGTGCTCTGCAAAGACTTCGGCCTCTCCGAGGGTGGCCACAGTTAGTCCTGTGGCTCCGGCTGCCAGCTGCATTTCAGCGATTTCGGGCACTTTGTGCGTCTTGACATGTGGCCGAAGGTGCAGGCCCTTGGCCTGGACGGCCGTTGCCATGCGGTCGATATTTCGCTGGAGCACGTCCCGGTCGATGATGATCTCAGGTGTGTCGATTTCCTCTGGGATGGTCATCTTTACACTCTACGTGGAATGAGTCATCGCATACTCTATGTATACAACACTGACCCTCGGTGGGGACTGAAGGAGATGCAATGCGCAAACCTGAGCTGGAGTTCCACGAACCCCTCGTTGACTGGCGGAAGGCCAACGGCGACGCCGAACGCGGAATCTGGGAGCAGATACTCGCTGCGGACCCGATTAGCGGAGATTCGACCCTGGTCCAACGCTATGAGCCCGGTGCCGACACCCTGGCCAGCGGCGTGATCGTCCACGACTACTGGGAGGAGGTCATGATTCTCTCGGGGGAACTCACGGATGTGACCCTCGGGAAGACTTTTACCCCCGGCATGTACGCGTGCCGTCCACCCGGCATGCGTCACGGGCCTTACCTCAGCGGCGCCGGCTGCAGCATGCTAGTTGTTGTTCGGCCTTCCCCGGAACCCGGCGCGAACGGACACTTGGGGCCCTAGACGCAAAGGACGCACGACGGCGGGACCTCCCGCCGTCGTATCAGTCCCGGAGCGGTGTCCATCCGACCGGACGGGGGCCACGGATGCCGGCTCTGTGCCGATCAGCAGCCGCCGACCAGCCTTGTGCTTCCTGAGCGCCGGACTCGCCGACAGGCACACGGGCCACCCTGAACCCGACGTCCTCCAATAGGGCGTCCGGTGCGCTGCCCCGGCGAACTGATGATCGGCAACTCCACTCACGATCAGGATCACCGCGCCGCCGCCACATCCCCCGCACGGGTGAGACGGTCCCTCCTCCCCTGGTCAACGGCCGGGGTAGACGACGGCTTTGAGCTGGCCGGCCTGCTTGCCCGCTTTCAGGGCTTCTTCGGACTCGGCGAGGGTGAACTTTCCGGTGACGAGAATGTCCAGGTCCACCTTTCCGTCGGCGATCAGTTGGATCGCCAGCGGCCAGGTGTTGGTGTACCGGAACACGCCGGAGAGCCAGATCTCCCGGTTCTGGATGTACGAAACAGGGAGTTCGACGTCGTCCGCCCCGAGCCCCACCAGGATGACCCTGCCGGCCGGTCCGACGGCCTTGATCCCGGAACGGACCGCCTGCGGTGCGCCGGAAGCGTCAATGAAAGCATCGACGTCGAGCCCTTCCACACTGTCCGTCTTGGCGTTCAGCGCGTGCGTGGCGCCATGTTCCAAAGCGAAGGCGAGCCGGTCCTCGGCAATGTCAGTGACGTAGATTTCGGTGGCGCCGAACGCGCGTGCAGCCTGGGCGGCGATGATGCCGATCGGGCCGGCGCCGGCGATCAGGACCCGGCTGCCCGGCTTGATTTCCGCTCGTTCGCAGGCCCAGAGCCCTACGGAGAGGGGTTCGATGAGTGCCGCAGCCTCGTCGCTGACACTGTCCGGGATGTCGTAGGCGAAGTCGCTCTGGATGGTGACGTACTCGGCGAAAGCGCCGTCGATCGGCGGGGTGGCGTAGAACTCGATGTCCGGGCACAGGTTGTAGCGGCCGGCCTTGCACTGCTTGCAGGTGCGGCAGGGGCGCTGGGGTTCGACGGCGACGCGGTTGCCGATGCGGGCGGGGTCAACGGCGCTTCCGACGGCGGCGATCCGGCCGGAGAGTTCGTGGCCGAGGATCAGCGGGTGGTCCACCACATAGTCGCCGATCCGGCCGTGCTCATAGTAGTGGACGTCGCTGCCGCAGACGCCGACGGCGGCCACCTGCACCAGGACCTGGTCGGCGTCGATCTGCGGCAGGGGAAGGGTTTCCATGACCATGTCGCCTTGGCGCTTCAGGACGGAGGCGCGCATGGTGGCCAGCAGTTCGGCGGGGGCCAGGGTGGTGGACTGGGCGGTTGGTGTTGTCATCGGAGTGGTCCTTTCGGGAATTCGGAAGTGGTGGTCCGGGTGCCGTGCGGCGTTATTTCACGGCGCCCAGGGAGAGTCCCTGGACGAGCTTGTCCTGGGCGGCGAACCCGGCGAACAGCACCGGGAGGGAAATCACGACGGCGGCAGCGCACACCTTGGCGAGGAAGAGGCCCTGGCCGGAGACGAAGCCGGTGAGGAAGACGGGGGCGGTGCCTGCCACCACGCCGGTGAGGACCCGGGCCAGGAGCAGTTCGTTCCAGCTGAAGATGAAGCAGATCAGCGCGGTCGCGGCGATGCCGGGCATCGCGACAGGTGCCACCACCTTGCGCAGCGTGAGGAGCAGTCCGGCGCCGTCGATCTGTGCGGCTTCCAGCATTTCGGCCGGTACCTCGGCGAGGAAAGACCGCATCATCCAGACCGCGATGGGAAGGTTCATGGACGTGTACATCAGGATCAGGAACCAGATGTTGTCCAGCGCACCGACGGTCCTGGCGAACAGGTAAAGCGGCAGGATCGCCGCCACCACGGGCATCATCTTTGTGGAGAGGAAGAAGAACATCACGTCGGTCCATTTCTTCACCGGCCGGATGGAAAGGGCATACGCGGCGGGAATGGCCAGCACCAGGACGAGAACCGTGGACAGGATGGATGCGGTGGCGGAGTTGATCAGCGACGGCCATGGGCTGACGCCGGACGTTTCCCCGAAGAACTCCCGGTACGCGTCCAGGGTGAGGTTCGCGGCGATGGACGGCGGGTTGGTGGCGGCGTCGGTTTCGGAGTGGAAGGAGGTCAGGATCATCCACATCACCGGTGCGGCGAAGAGCAAGGCGAGCAGCCAGGCCCCGAGGCCGGCGGCGGTGTTGTTGCGGGTGGGGTCCATGCGTGACTTGCCGCGCCGGAGCGTTCCGGTCGCCAGTGCGGTGGGGCCGGTGGTTGCCTTGCGGTGTGCGGCAGGAGTGAGCGTGCTCATCGTGCTGCCTCCTTCTTGAAGAGCGAAAAGACGGTGCGGAGGGCAAAAGTGGCCACGACGATGGTGCCGATGACCACTACGACGCCGGCAGCAGACGCCAGGCCGTATTCGTTGGCGAAGTAGAACGTCTGGTAGATGGCGTAGGGCAGGTTGGCCGTGCCCAGTCCGCCTGCGGTGAGGGTGAAGACGGCGTCGAAGTTCTGCACGATATAGATGGCTCCGAGCAGGCCGCCAAGCTCCAGGTACTGGCGCAGATGCGGCAGGGTGAGGTGCCGGAAGATCGCCCACGGTGTGGCGCCGTCCATCTGGGCAGCTTCCACGGTGTCCATGGGACGGGACTGCAGGCCCGCCAGCAGGATGAGCATCATAAACGGTGTCCACTGCCAGACCAGCGAGACGATGACGGCCATCATGGGTGCCTGGGACAGCAGGTCCAGCTGGGGTGCCGTGCTGCTGCCGAAGAGGGACCAGATCCAGGTCAGGATGCCGTTGATCAGCCCGTACGTGGGGTTGAACAGGGCGTGCTTCCAGATGAGGGCCGCGGCCACGGGCACCACCAGGAACGGTGCGATCAGCAGTGTCCGTGCCAGTCCGCGGCCGATGAACTTCTTGTCCAGCAGCAGGGCCAGGCCCAGCCCGATGACCAGGCTGGCCAGCACGACGGAGACGGTGAGGAGGATGGTGGTGAAGATGGCCTGGCGCAGGTCCGGGTCGGTGAGGACCGTGACGTAGTTCTCGAGGCCGGCGAAGGCGGTCTTGTCAGGGCTGAGGCTGTTCCAGTTCAGGAACGAGATGATCAGCGTCACCACGAACGGGAGCTGGGTGACGAGAATGAGGAAGATCAGGGCCGGAAGCAGCGGTGCACGCCGGGCCCAGGCCAGGGCGCGTTCCCGCGACCGGGCATTTCTCGGAAGTTTGGCTGCGTGGTGTCCCGGGCGGGAGATGCGCGCCGTTGCGGTAGTCATGAGGTTCTCCTGCGGTTCGGTTCTGGCTACTTGTACTTGTTGCCGACTTTTTGGGCGGCTTCCTGGCCCTTGGCCAGTGCGTCGGCCACGGTGCCTTGGCCTGCGATGGCGGAGCTGACGCCTTGGGAGACGTTGGTGCCCAGGGCAGCGAACTCGGGAATGCCCACAAACTGGATGCCGACGGCGGGACGTTCCTGGGCGCCGGGGTTCTTCGGGTCGGCGTTCTCGATGGCGAAGCGTTCGGCCTCGAAGAACGGTGCCGCCTTCTGGAAGTCGGTGTTCTCGTAGGTGGAGATGCGCTTGCCGGAGGGAACCTTCGCCCAGCCGAGCTTGGAGGCGACCAGTTCCTCGTACTCCTTCGAGCTGGCCCAGGCGATGAACTTCCCGGCAGCATCCTGTTTCTTGGAGGCCGCCTGCACAGCCCAGGACCAGGTCCACAGCCAGCCGGAGGATTTGGTTTCCTTGACCGGGGCCTGGGCGTAGCCGATCTTCCCCTTCACGGGTGACGTATCGGCTTCCAGGGCGCCTGCGGCCGACGTGGCGTCGTACCACATGGCCACTTTGCTCTGGCTCATGTTGTTCAGGCATTCGGTGAAGCCGGCCTGCGCGGCCCCTGCTTCACCGTGCTCCCGGACCAGTTTGGTGTAGAAGTCGACGGCTGCTGTGAACTCCGGGGAATTGACCTGGGCGTTCCAGTCCTTGTCGAACCAGGTCCCGCCGAAGGTGTTCACCACGGTGGTCAGCGGCGCGAAGACCTGTCCCCAGCCGGGCTGGCCGCGCAGGCAGATCCCCTTCATTCCCGGGGCTGCGCCGTCCACCTGTGCTGCTATGTCCGCCACCTCGTCCCAGGTGGGCTTCGCCGGCATGGTCAGGCCCTTGGCGTCCAGAATGTCCTTGCGGTACATCAGGAAAGAGGATTCGCCGTAGAACGGTTCGCCGTAGAGCTTGCCGTCCTCGCCGGTGAGGGAGGCCGTGTAGGCGGGGAGGATGTCGTCCTGGTCAAACGCGGCGTCCTCGGCAACATTGTCCAGCGGCGCGAGCCAGCCGTTGGCGGAATAGAACGGGATCTCGTAGTTGGACAGTGACGCGACGTCGTACTGGCCGGCCTGGCTGGAGAACTCCTGGCTGATCTTGGCCCGGACGTCGTTTTCAGGCAGGATCGTGTAGTTGACCTTGATGCCGGTTTCCTTGGTGAAATTATCCGCGGTGAGCCGCTGCAGGTCCTCCATCTGGGGGTTGTTCACCATCAGGACATTGATGCTGTTGGGGTCTCCGGCGGAATTGCCTCCACCGGCACCTGCACAGGCCGAGGCGCTCAGGGCGATGCAGAGGGCTCCGGCGGCAATCGCGGCAGCGCGCGTTTTTGGGCGCATTGAGGACTCCTTTGTTCTTCAGGGGGTGCACAGCCGGCTCGCGTCGACTGCGGTATCGACGTACTCGGCTGGGGCGGTCCCGGTCATCGGGATTTCGATGTGCCGGACTGGTATTCCTCAACTTTAGGGGTGTGGGGTAGGGCACAACTAGCGCTCTGCATGCCAGATTCTGATACTAATTTTCCCTATCGTCTTTCCGGGCGCAGGCGCTACTGTGGGAAGGCGCCATTGGCGCTGTCCACATTTCATGAACCCGGATGCCTGGAGAACCACTATGAGTGCTGCAGATCCCGGCGACGGGGCATCGGCCAGGCTTGCCGAAAGGCTGCTGGGCATGCGGGCCAGCCGGGAGGTCATCCCGGTGGATCCGAACCATTCGGTCCGGTGGCACGAGCATGACTACCCCACCGCGGCGGCCCGCTGGAATTACCACCCCGAGTATGAGATCCACCTGATCAGGAAAGGCACCGGCAAGTTCATTGTCGGTGACCACATCGGCACGTTCGAGGCCGGGCATGTGTCGCTGGTGGGATCAGGACTGCCCCACGACTGGGTCAGCGACCTCGAGCCCGGCGAGGTCATTGCCGGCAGGGACGCCCTGATCCAGTTCGATGGAAAATGGGTGGAGCAGACCACGGCCTTGGTTCCGGAGCTGGCCGAAATCGAACCCCTGCTGGAACAGTCCGCACGCGGTATCGAGTTCCTCGGGAGCACGGCCCGGGCTGCGGCCGCATCCATCGAAGCGATGGGCACCTCCACCGGGTTGGGGCGGCTGCACCACCTGCTGGAACTGTTTGCCATTCTTGCGCGCTCACCGCAGGAGGACCGGCGCTACCTCGCTGACGAATGGTTCAGGCCGCAGCTGGACGGCCAGGCCGCGGCGGTGGTGGACATCGTGCTGGAGTACGTGTTTGGCAACCACGCCGGCAACGTCAGGATGTCCGAGGCGGCGGCCCTGGTGGGAATGTCCGAGCCGACCTTCTCGAAATACTTCAAGCGCGCCACCGGCCAGAACTTCAGCGATCTGGTCCGCAAACTCCGCCTGGCCCATGCACGCCGGCTGCTCGAACGCAGCGACAAACCCATCTCGGACATTTGCTACGAGGTCGGGTTTTCCAACCTGTCCAACTTCAACCGGCATTTCCTGAACGACGCCGGCGAAACGCCCCGGAGCTACCGCCAACGAATGCAGGGCTGACCCATATCCGGCGTGCGCAAAGTGGTGGGAGAGCTAGAGTGGAAGCCAAATTTCGAGGAGGCTGTACATGGAGAACGAATCAATGTCGCCGCAGGCCAAAGACCCCGGGCCCTTCTACCACGGCACCAAAGCCGACCTGAAGCCTGGGGACTTTCTGAAACCCGGCAACACGTCGAATTACGGGGAGCGGAAGACTGCGAACTACATCTACCTGACTGCGACCTTGGATGCGGCTACCTGGGGAGCCGAACTTGGCGTAGGCGAGGGACCAGGCAGGATCTACCGCGTGGAACCCACGGGCTCTCTTGAGGATGACCCCAATCTGACGGACAAGAAGTTCCCGGGCAACCCCACGAGGTCCTACCGCACCCACGAGCCGCTGCGGGTGGTTGACGAGATCTTTGATTGGCAGCCCCATTCCCCCGAGGTGCTTCAGAACATGCGGAACCACCTTGAAGAACTCAAACGGCTGGGCATCGAGGCAATCAACTGAACTCCCGCCCGTGCCGGCGCTGAGGGCAGTCCAGCCGTCAGGACCGGGTGCCAGCTTCGGATGGTGTGATGGTTGGCGTGCTGGAGTCACCTTTAGGCGATTCAACCGGCCGCTTGTTGGTGGTGCTCCACATGGTGAGGAACTCTAGTTTTTCCTGTGATTCGCTGCCCGGTTCGGCCGTGTACGCGATGAGGGTCAGACCTTCTCCGGGGAGTTCAAGTGAATCGCCCGTGAGTTCGAGGTCGCCGACTATCGGGTTGTGCAGCGTCTTGCGGGCTGAGCGGTGGAAGCGGACGTTGTGCCGTGCCCAGCGTGTCGAGAATTCCGTGCTTCCCGTGGCCAGGTCACCGATGAGGGTGTTCAGGGCCCGGTCGCGGGGGTTGCGTCCGGCTTCGGTGCTCAGCGCTGCGGCGAGACCAAGGAAATCCTTCGCTCCTGAATCCGCGGTCAGCCGCGAAGCGCACGACGACGGGACCTGCCGCCGTCGTCCGCTCTCCGTTTCAGAGGGCTGCTTTAGCGGCGATGAACTGCCGGATCCACTGGATTGTTTCCGGACGGTCCAGGTGGAGGCCGTGGCCGGCGCCCGGAACCTTGACCAGCGTGGAGCAGCGAATATGCCTCGTGGGCTCCGCCCCGGCCAGTTTGCCTCCGCTTGTGGCGGCAAGAATCAGCGCGCGAACACGCTGCGGGTGGTCGATGGCGAGCCACTGGGCCACCCGCCCGCCCATGGAGTGCCCGTACACGTGTGCAGACTCGACGTTCGCCGCCTCGAGAACAGCGGCCGCATCGGCGGCGAGGGGCCGCGTGGTGTAGCGGCCGGCGTGGCCATTGCTGCTCCCGCCGATCCCCCGGTGGTCGAAGCGGATGACGCGGAAATGCTCGGCCAGGGCCTCGGCCGTTGGTCCCCAACCGTCCATGGCCGTTGCCTGGCCGGCGATCAGCAGCAGGGGCCCGCCCTGCCCTTCTTCGGCCCACGCCAGTTCGGCGCCGTCGGGAGCCAGGGCAATCTTCACCGTGACACTCTATCTTTCCAACGGTAAGGCCGCTGTGGTGCAGGGCACGGCGGGCATACACCGGGCCAGCCCGGCACGCTTTCCGGAGAGCCCTTAGTTTGCCACTACCCAGATGGCCTCTGCTGCGGATGGGCCCAGATCAACGTCGCGGTCCCCCACCCGAATCGTGGTCACGTCCGCATACGGGCGGTGTGCCAAAACTTGGAGCCGGGTGTCCGGTCCCAGCCCGAGCTGGGTGAAGTACCGGAGCATGTCCGGGTCCGCGTCCGAGATCCTTGTGATGGTGACCGTCCGTTCCGGTTCCACGGAGGTCAGAGGATCCCCTTGCGGGGGGTGCGGTACCCCATTCCCCGAGGGGATTGGGTCTCCGTGTGGATCCCTGGTGGGGTGGCCGAGCTTCTCGTCGATGCGCTGGATCATGGTGTCGGAAACAGCGTGTTCCAGGATCTCGGCCTCGTCGTGCACCTCGTCCCAGCCATATCCCAGAATCTGCACGAGGAATGTTTCCAGGAGGCGGTGCCTGCGCACCATATCGACGGCGTGCGCCCGGCCGGCGGGCGTCAGTTCGATGCTGCCATAGGGGGCATGGGTGACCAGGCCCTGCTTTGCCAGCCGACGGATGCCGTCCGAAACGGTGGACGGTTTGACCGCCATCCGCTCGGCCATGGCGCCAACAGTGATGGGAGCCTCGGCCCATTCCGTTGAGGACCAGATCATCTTCAGGTAGTCCTGCGCGGAAGCTGTCAGCTCGGAGACGGTCATATCCCCATATTACCAGCCGAACATGAATGTTAGACTGGCCTAACAAAAGTGTTTGATCAATGGAGATGAAATGGACGACACGCCGAAAACCGAAGGAAAGACGATGCCGACGCGGCGTGCCATGCTCGCAGGAGCGGCGGCCTTTGCCGCGGCGCCTGCGCTTGCCGGCTGGGCACCGTTGGATTCCAAGGATCCCGGGCATCACGCCGGACACGGCACGGTATCAGGTCAGGCAGCGAAGACTTCCACGGACGGTTCCTCAGCGGCAGTCGCTGGTTCGCCCCGCACGGACGCTGGCCACGTGGCGAACCATGCCGGTCACGCAGGCTTCGCCGGCGGTTCCGTCCCGCCGGAGCGCGCCGGGATCGACCCGACCGCGATCCTGCACGATTTCGACCGGGGGAAAACCAGCACGCTTCCGGACGGCCGCACCCTTCGGGAGTGGGACATCGTCGCAGTAGATATGGACTTCGAGATCGCCCCGGGGGTGACGTTCCCGGGCTGGAGCTACAACGGCCGGATCCCCGGTCCGACCCTCTGGGCGCAGGAAGGCGACGCCCTGCGGATCCACTTCACCAATGCCGGAGCGCACCCCCACACCATCCACTTCCACGGGATCCACCGGGCCGAGATGGACGGCACCCCGGGGATCGGCGCCGGGTCCATCGCTCCGGGCCAAAGCTTCACCTACGAATTCGATGCCACACCATTCGGCACGCACCTCTACCACTGCCACCAGTCGCCACTGGCGCCGCACATCGCCAAGGGCCTCTACGGCGGCTTCATCATCGAACCCAAAGAAGGTCGGCCGAAAGCCGACAACGAAATGGTCATGGTGATGAACGGCTACAACACCGACGGCGGCGACGACAACGAGTTCTACTCCGTCAACGGACTGCCCTTCCACTTCATGGACTTCCCCGTCCAGGTCAAGCAAAACGAGCTCGTCCGGATCCACCTCATCAACGTCCTCGAATACGACCCCATCAATTCCTTCCACGTGCACGGGAACTTCTTCCACTACTACCCCACCGGGACCATGCTGACTCCCAGTGAGTTCACGGACACGATCTCGCAGGTGCAGGGCCAGCGCGGCATCGTGGAGCTCCGCTTCCCGTACCCGGGCAAATACATGTTCCACGCCCACAAGACCGAGTTCGCTGAACTGGGCTGGATGGGCTTCTTCGAAGTGAGCCCATCATGAGCCTTGACGAAAAGTCAGCTGCCGCTCTGGCCGCAGCACCCCACAGGCGGCCACCGGTGCCGCGGTGGCTGCTCGGATTGGGCCCCCTGGTCCTGATCGCAATCCTGCTGGGCCTGTTTACACTGCTCAATGCACAGGGTCTCAACAAACTCTCCGAGGGTGTTCCGCCGAAGGAGGAGGTCGCCGTCGAAGACGTCCGCCTGACCGCGGGCCAGATCGCCATCACCGTCCGGAACGAGGGACCAGATCCGGTATCAGTCGCCCAGGTGAACGTCTCGGACTACTACGCCGTGTTCACGCAGACCCGGGTAACTATGGCGCCGCTGGAGTCCACCACCCTCACCATCATCTACAACTGGGTGGAAGGGGATCCCTACGAGGTGGCGCTGGTGACCTCGAACGGCGGCAAGATCCCGGCGGTTATTGAAGCGGCCGCCCTGAGTCCGGAGCGCGGCAGCTCCTTCTTCGGACTCATGTTGCTGATGGGGATCTATGTGGGCGTGATACCCGTGGCCCTGGGAATGCTGTGGATGCCGTTCGTGCGCCGTTCGTCGGCGTCCTGGGTCCGCGTCCTCTTGGGAGTCACCGTCGGGCTGCTGGCCTTCCTGGCCATCGACGCGACCCTCGAAGCCGTGGGACTCGTGGCCGGCAGCGGCGCGTTCGGCGGCCCCATGGTCGTCTTCCTCGGCGCCGTGACCGCCTACCTCATCCTCGAGGGAACAGATGCGTGGATGCGCCGGCACCAGAACCCGACTACGGCGCACGAACCTTCAGCCCTGCCGCCGCAGCGCCTGGCGCTGCTGATCGCCATCGGCATCGGCCTGCACAACTTCGGCGAAGGACTCGCCATCGGATCCGCGTACGCGGTGGGCTCACTCGCCTTGGGCGCGTCCCTGATCGTAGGCTTCGCCATCCACAACACAACCGAGGGCCTGGCGATCGTCACCCCGCTCGCCAAACAAGCCCCCGGCCTGGGCCGCCTGGTGATCCTGGGACTCATCGCAGGAGCGCCCGCGGCCGCCGGGGCCCTCCTCGGGGCGACCGTGTACCAGCCGGCCCTCGCGGCCTTCCTGCTTGGCATCGGAGCCGGAGCCGTCGCCCAGGTGGCCGTCAAACTCCTGCCAATGCTCAAGGACACCGCGGGCAAGACCTTCACCCCGCTCACCGGCGCAGGCATCGTCCTGGGAATGGGACTGATGTTCGCCACCGGCCTGTTGGTACAGGCCTAGGCCAACTACCCACCAGCGATTTGGCGGGCGACGGCGGGACCTCCCGCCGTCGTACTCTGGCGCTTAGTCAGGCTCCCCCGATTTTTTCGGCCCACCTATTGCCCAAGGACCATCGCTTCAGGCACACTGGCTACAGATCCGCAGGAACAAATGCTTCCGCCGATCCAGCCCGCCGGACAATTCGGCCGGCCACCGCCCCATCAGAGATGCCGGGCAACCCCTCTGGAACCACCGCTTTCCGCCTCCCCCGGGTGCACCCGTCCCCGGAAGCCTGTGCCCACCCAGAGTCCCGGGATCCCGCCGAGAAAGAGACCACCATGATCAAGCGCCACTCTGACCTCGTCCTGGCAATCACAGCCCACGATCCTGACACGGTCGAAAACGACCTCAACACCGCCGTGGAAATGGCCCGCGAACACGCCATGACGGAAAGCCGCCACGGCATCCTCGTCACACAGCACAGCTACACCAGCTACACCGTCGCCGTCAGCCGCGACGTCCCCTACGGCCTGACACACGAACGGCGCGAACTGCCCTAGCAATAAGGCGAGCGGACGACGGCGGAACCTCCCGCCGTCGTCCGCTGTCGTTTGGGGCCGTTCCCCACTGCGCGAACGGACAATTAAGCCCCCGCGGGAATCCTCTATCGGCGCGCCGGTGATGCCGGCGGGGCATGAGGAGTCAGCGGCGGTGCGCGGCGATCGCGGTGCGGGCTGTGCGGGCAAAGGCGGGGGCGACGCGGTCCTGGCCGTCGAGGTAGCCGCCGACCAGCGCGGCATCCCGCAGGAGGACGAGGGATGCCGCCACCTCGTCAGGCTCCGACAGCCCGGCGGCGGCGGCCAACTGCTCGAGCGTCGAGCGGAACCACTCCCTGTGTGCGGCGATGAGCTCGCGCACCGGCCCCTCGCCGGGGTACTCGGCGGCGGCGTTAATGAAGGGGCATCCCCGGGTGTGGCGATCGCGGATGTCGGCCTCGATGCCGGCGATGACCAAGTCGAGCAGCACCGCAGGATCGGACGGGACCTGCGTGGCCTGGGTGAACAGCCCGCGCAGCTGCTCGTCCTCCCCCCGAAGGTACGCGAGGACGAGCCCCTCCTTGCCCTCGAACTGGTTGTACATCGTGGCCCGGGTCACGCCCGCCCGCCCGATGATGCGGTCGACCCCGACGGAGTGGATGCCCTCGCCGTAGAAGAGGTCGGTCGCGGCATCCAGCAGCCGCTGACGTGCCGACGGGCGCTGCTGGAGGGTGGATGCCGAGCGCGGCGCGGCGGTGGTACTCATGGATCCTCCAATGGACTTCTTCATTCCTAATTGTTCTGGGAATAGTATTGCATAGATAGAACGTTCGGTCTACTATCGAAGCATCAAACACCCCACCACATCGAGGAGATCGATATGAGCACCACGACCAAACCCCCCATCGTCCTCATCCACGGTCTGTGGATGACTCCGAAGAGCTGGGACACCTGGGCCGAGCGCTTCCGCGCCGCCGGCCATCGGGTGATCGTGCCCGGCTGGCCGGGCATCGACGACCGCAGCGTCGAGGACATCCGCCGCAACCCGGAGCCCCTCAAGGGGATCGGGCTGAAGCAAATCGCGGACAACTACGAGCGGATCATCCGCGAGCTGCCCGAGAAGCCGATCATCATGGGCCACTCCTTCGGCGGCGTCCTCACTCAAATGCTCGCCGACCGCGGCCTCGGCGTCGCGTACGTGGGCGTCGCGCCGGGCCAGACCGCCGGCGTCACGACGCTGCCGCTGTCGACCCTGTGGACGGGCACCCCGATCCTGTCGAACCCCTTCGGACGCAACGGCGCCAAGCCGCTGTCGAAGCGCCACTTCCACTTCACGTTCGCTAACGACGTCTCCCGTGCCGAGTCCGACAAGCTGTGGGAGGAATCCGCGGTGAACTCCTACAACCGGGTCTTCTTCGAGGGCGTCCTGTCGGTGCTGAACGAGAAGGGCGGCATCACCCACGTCGACTACGGCCGCACCGACCGTGCACCGCTGCTCATCATCACGGGCGAGATCGACCACGTCGTGCCGCCGGCCATCGGCGAGGCAATCGTGAAGAAGTACAAGAAGTCGGGGAGCCCCGCGATCGTCGAGTACAAGACGTACCCCGGCCGCACTCACCGCTTGGTCAGCCAGGACGGCTGGGATGAGATCGCCGACTACGCCCTCGAGTGGGCGACCACCCACGCGGCGGCCGACGCAGCGAACTAGCCCACACCCGCGCGTACGGCTGGTGTCAACGATTCCACGAAAATTAGGGAACTGCCGTCCTTGCGGTCGTTCAGTTGGCGAGACGTCTAATGTCCCTAGGGTTGCACGACGCATTGCATAGTGCCGCACGATTAGAACCGGGTAGCGCGCGAGAGCGATTGATGTTTACCAATCGGATGTTAGGTTGAGCGTCATGACTGATCCCAACACGCCACCTGCCCGTGGCGGAGCGTCCGTCCTCAGAACCAATTCGCCGATCGGACGGCAATCCTTCGACCGCTTGATCAGCGATCTCGCAACTAATCGACCACGAACGATCTTGGACCATGGGTGCGGATGGGGTGGAATGCTCCTGGACATCCTCGAGGCGATGCCGAATACCAGCGGCACGGGCATTGACATCAAGGAGTCCTACATTAAGCAGGCACGTATGGCAGCTAAGCAACGGGGGCTTGCTGACCGGGTCGTATTCCAGGCGGAATCGTCTGCGGATTACGCGGAGAGCGCCGACCTCGTGCTCAACGTAGGTTCGTACCAAGCTTTTGGGACGATCAGCGAAGCCCTGTCCCGTCTTCGCGGCTCGACCACGCCTTCCGGACGTCTGGTTTTTGGTGCCGAGTTCTGGTCTGTTGTCCCAACCGATATTCAGTTGGCTCACATGTGGCAAGGGACAACGGTTGATGATGCTTTACTCCTTCCCGACCTTGTCGACAAGGTCACCAGCGCTGGGTGGCGCGTTCTGGATCTGCGGACCTCAACCAGTCAGGAATGGGAAGAATTTGAGTGCGGCCATCTCCGAAATCGGGAGCAGTGGCTTGTAACTCACCCCGAGCACGAGTCGGCGACAGAAATTCGGGACGAGTTGGACAAGGCAAGAATGATGTGGTTGCGCGGCCACCGGGACGTCATGGGCTTCGTCACCTTCATCCTTGCCAAGGACGGGTGATCAGACGCTGAACGACCCCTGTGATGCGCGGGTCATTCTTGGTTGTCGACGATTCCCCGATTTAGCTGACTCCCTGTTGGGCGATGGTGTGGTCGACGAAATGCCCTGAATCCTTGAAGACCTTCCAGGGATGTGCAGCCTCGGCCACGTTTTACCCGGTCTTCTCCCCGTATCACCGATCTCGGAAACGCTGGTTTGCGGCCGCAGATGCCTGCCTGCTCTGGTTGGCCCTGACGTGGATCTGGCCTCCATCGACCCTGCGAAGACGCGCTCCGGAAGGTCCACACTCGGCGCGAGCGGTCACTTAAGCCCCCGTGCGGCGGAGTAGTTTGGTGGCATGACGGAAACCTTTCGGTACGACGTGGAGGTCCTGCATCTCCTGGTCTCGCCGGCGCACGCCTACTTCGGCCGGGCCCGCGAGGGTGCCGCGGATGTCCCCACCACGGATGCCGGGCGGGTGGAGCTCGTGGCGGGAAAGGGCATCGTCGGTGACCGGTTCTTCGGCAAGGCCGCGCACATGGATGCCGCAGTCACCCTGTTCTCGATCGAGTCACTCGAGGCCATCGCCGCGGAGCTGGGAACGGCACGCTTTGACCCGCTCCTGACAAGGCGCAACGTTGTGCTCCGAGGCGCCCATCTGGCTCCGTTGCTGGGACACGACTTTGCCCTGGAATCCCATGGAGGCCTGGTGCGGCTCACGGCCGGGCGGCCCGCCCACCCCTGCGTCTGGATGGACGAGATGCTCGCCCCGGGCGCACACAAAGCAATGCGCGGCCGGGGCGGTGTGCGCTGCCGGGTAATTTCCGACGGAGTCCTGCACCGCGGGCCGGCGGTACTGGTCAGCACCGTGCCACTGGAGCCCGAGCGCGCCGGCGAAGCCACGATGTTGCGGGCATCGCGGCTGCCCTAGTTCGACGCCGCCTTAGTTCGACGCCGCCTTAGTGAGACGCCGCCCTATGAGAGTGGGCCGCTGGTAGGTCAGACGTGCTGATCCACCAGCACCGGGTTGCCGTCCGGGTCCACAACAATGAAGCTCCCCGGACCGGTGGTGGCCTCGTCAGCCTCGGCAACGAACTCCGCGCCCTGGGCTTTGAGTTCCCGCTGGAGGTCGCGCACATCGGTGAAGGAGTCCAGCGCTTCAGCGTTCTGGCTCCAGCCCGGGTTGAACGTCAGCATGTTCTTCTCAAACATCCCCTGGAAGAGGCCAATAACGGTCTCGCCGTTCTTGAGGATCAGCCAGTTCTGGGTGATGTCGCCGCCCAAACTGGTGAAGCCCAGTTTCTCGTAGAACGCAGCTGATGCCGCGATGTCCTTGACGGTGAGGCTGATCGAAAAAGCGCCGAGCTGCATGGGTAACTCCACTCTCAAAGGGACGGATGTTCCGATGGTACCCACAGACGCAAGCGGACGACGGCGGGACGTCCCGCCGTCGTCCGCTCCCGGTCATCCCCGCTCGAGTCGGGCGGCTGTGGAGCTGTAATCCCGCTGGTGCAGCCGTTCGATGCCGTCGAGGAGGAGGTCCAGGGCGAACTCGAACTCGAACTGGTCGTCGCAGCCGCTGCCGACTACCGAGCCGTCATCGTGGCTGGCAGCAGTCGCCACTTGCAGGACGTTCGGGTAGTTGGCGGACATTTCCTGGTACATGGCGGCCTGGACTTCCGGTGCCACCGCAGCGGGAGCGTCGCCCTCTGAAGTGGCCGTGGCGTCGAACAGTTCCTGCGTGAAGCCCCACATCCGGCTTCCGATGGCATGCATCACGTGGTGCGTGAGGTCTACGGAAAAGCCCCCGGCGAAGAACATGCCGATGAACGAGTCCATGTAGCCCAGGACGGCGGGGGTCGGGTTGGTGCGGGTTTCCAGGACGCGCCTGGCCCACCTGTGGCGCTGGAGGACGCGCCTGGCCGAGAGCACCCGCAGCCGCACCATGCTCTTCCAGTCAGCACCGGCAACGGGAGGGTCAATCTCGCCGATGACCACGTCCACCATGCCGTCGAGGAGCTCCTCCTTGTTGGCCACGTGTTTGTAGAGCGCCATGGGCACCACGTCCAGTTCTTGGGCGAGGCGGCGCATGCTGAGCGGGCCGATCCCCACCTCGTCGGCGAGTGCAACGGCCGCCAGGAGCACGCGTTCCCGGTTTAACCGCGCCCGGCGTTCGGCGGCAATCTGCTGAGTCACTGTTCCCTGCTTCCGAGGGCTGCACACCCCTCCATTGACAAGTGTACTAAGTACACCTAATGTCAGTCCTATCAGGCAGGTGTACGGCGTACACCTCATGGAAAATCGAGGAGCCAAACCATGAACCCAATCCAGCCGGCGGCCGCAACAGCCGCGGGAGCACGGACCATGAAAGCCGCGACCTACCGCCGGTTCGGCGGGCCGGACGTGGTCCGCGTCGAGGAGATCGCACAGCCCGCTCCGCGCGCCGGAGAGGTGCTTATCAAAGTCATGGCCAGCACCGTCAGCGTCGCCGACCACCGCGTCCGCAGCCGCAATGTCCCCAAGGGACTCGTGGCACTCACGGCCCTGACCCTCGGCCTCTTCCGCCCGCGGACCCGGGTCCTCGGCATGGACGTGGCCGGCGTGGTGGAGTCCGTCGGCCAGGGCGTGACCGCGTTCCGGCCCGGCGACGAGGTTATTGCGATGCTCGGCGCAAAATTCGGAGGGCATGCGGAGTACGTGTCCGTTCCGGCGAAGGGGCCCATCGCCACCAAACCCCGGAACATGAGCTTCGAGGAAGCCGTCACGCTGCTCTTCGGCGGACTCACGGCGAAATCCTTCCTGGGCATGGCGGCCATCAAGACCGGCGACACGGTTCTTATCAACGGCGCCTCCGGAGCTGTGGGAACGGCCGCCATCCAGCTGGCCAAGCACCTCGGCGCCCACGTTACCGCTGTGAGCAGCGGGGCCAACAGGGAACTGGTGGAATCCCTCGGCGCGGACAGCTTCATCGACTACACCGCAGCGGATTTCACCGCAGACGGCACAACGTACGACGTCGCCATGGACTGCGTGGGGAACGCCCCGTTCGCGAGGGTGCAAGGGAGCATCGCGCCGGGAGGTGCCCTGCTCCTGGTTATCGCCGACCTCAAAGGCATGCTCGGCGCGCGAGGACAGAGCCGCCGAAGCGGCAAGCTGGTCACTTTTGGCGGCCTAAAGCTCACGTACACCGCCGACGACGTCGCCTACCTTGTGAGCCTCGCGGAGGAAGGCAAGTACCGGGCAGTCATCGACAGGACCTACAACCTCGCCGACGTCGTCGAGGCCCACCGCTTCGTGGACACCGGACGCAAGCGGGGCAATGTGGTCCTGCGGGTCCCCTAAGCAGCGTGCCCCCGGATCACTTCTCCGCTGGGGATCCTTCGCCCCCGTTATCCACCGGACCGGCCCCTTCGGACTCAGACACCGCATCGGGGTGCGCATCGTCTTTGTGGCGGGCTTCCTGGAGGTGGTGCTCCAATTTCTCCTCCGCCTCCCGGCGGCGTTGACCTACGGTCCGCATTTGTTGCGTTGTCGGAGCGGCGTGGGCGTGCTGGTGTGGGCCGTGATCCTGCAGGCCGTCAGAGATCTTCTCACTCATACTGAAATCGTCCCACCATGCGTCACTGTCGGGAAGGCACCGCGGACGACGGCGGGAGGCCCCGCCGTCGTCCGCTTGTCGCCGGTGCCCGGCGGGGTTGCCGGGCGCCCGGGTTGCGATCACCGGCGGCGGAAACCCGGAGGCAGGCTGGGGCGTGCATTGTGCACGGTTCACGGGCACAAGCACAGGCACAGGCACAGGCACAGGCACAGGGAGACTGCTCTTGGGCGCGCATCAACCGGTGGAGTGGAGGAACCGTTCCACGCCGTTCTCTCCAAGAGACAGTCCGATGTGAACAAAATCCGAATCGCCGCAACCTTCGCGCGGCGTGGGGAGCCAGTGCCCGTTCCTGCGCGCTTCCGGTTTTGGTTCTTTTGGCCAGTGTGGAGGTTCCCAATCCTGGTGTTCGCTCTTGTAGTGCCGGCCCGTGGGCGATATCCAGCCGGGTGGTTCGTTCTTGGTGGCTGGTGTGGGTCTCCAGGCGCTGGTGTGTCTCAGGCGGTGATGTTTGGGGCAGGGCTGTCCCAAATTCGATACACCAGTAGTTCCGCCCTTATGCCAGGCGAGGATGTGGTCCGCTTCGTTGTCCAGGGAGTGGTTGGAACAGCCCGGGAACGGGCACTTACCGTCGCGCAGCCGGAGCCAGTTCCGCATGGCCTTGGTGAGACGGTAGTTGGCTCGACCGATCTCCAGGGGCGCCCCGTCCCGCGGGTCAACCAGGACGCGGTAGAACGAATCGGCCCCGTTCGCCACGAGATCCCTTGCCATCGACGCGGGGATCGGACCGTAGCCGTCAAGCATCGCAGGCTCCTCGGTAGCGCCGAGCAGTGAAAACACAGGGACCGTCACCAAAACGTGGGCCCGGGGCGGCGGAACCTGCCCGGGATCATGTTCTGCCGGATTGCCGCTGCTGAGAAGGGCGGCGGCGAGGACGTCGGCGCGTAGCTGTGTGAGGGTCAGGGGCTCGTCCGGGCCCTGCAAACCACGGGCGACGGCAGTGGTCCGATTCCAGATTGCTGCCGCCTGATCCGCGGGGAGGTAGGCCGAAAGCCAGGCCATCCCGTCCTGATCCGGGGCGTACTCCACCCGGCGGTCAAGGACACCCTTTGCGTGGCGCTTCTCGATACTCTCGGTGTGGTGGCGCTCGCGCCAGGTACGTGCCCTGTGACGGAACCGGGACGCCGGCATCTCCCCGGCGGGACAGCCTCGGGCGGGGTTCGGCGCATCCGGGTCCAAAAAGTGGGCCTCCAGAGCCGCGGCACCGTCCGGGTCAAGGGTTGCGACTTCGTCCACCATGGCCCGCGCGTGCTGCCACGAGATGGTGCCCGCTTGCAGAGCGGACAGCGTCAGCGGCAAAGCGGTCGTCAGCATATGAGACTGGTTCAGCAGGGCCCCCGAAGCACGGTCACCGATGTTCAGTACGCAGGCGACCTCCGCGGTCACCGCCATCTCCTGTGCCCGAACAGGTGCATCGGGCGAAGCGAGGGCTTGGGCGGCGTCCGAATATTTCACTGCAGCCCGGGCCTTCAGTCCCGCCACGCGCGCCTCCACTCCCGCGGCAACGGAGAGGATGTCCAGGCACGTATCACCCATGCCATGCAAAGGATCAGCCTCCGATGACGCTTCAGAACCAGACTCGTCATCCCCGTCCAGTGCGGAATTCAGCACATCAATGGCGGCAGAGATGTCCTCATATGCGTTCGCCACCCCTACGTTTCCCATAACTCCATCATCTGGTGGGGGTCTGACATTTAACGGAGAAGGATGTCGGGTAGGTGGCCATCCTCCCCCGCGGTCCGCGGGACCCGCCTCCTTGGACGGAGACACCGTGTCGTATCGGGATGGCGCCACGGACGACGGCGGGACGTCCCGCCGTCGTCCGCTTATGTTTAACGCCGCTGATCTACGACGCCGACCAGCCGTCGCCGCGCGGCACGTGGAAGTATTCAGGTATGACTATCGATAATGATGATGCCAACACTCCGGCGCCAACGGACTCACAGGGCACAGACGCCGCGGCCGAAGTCAGCCGTGGCTGGGACCACATCGGGGCCATCATTGTGGATGCCACGCTCCAGCGCCGCCAGAACTACAACGAAACCGTCAAGCCGCGCGTCATAGCCCTCGTCGCGGAATGGCCGGATGCCGCTACAACCAGTGGATTCCGCCAGCACCTCGATACGGGGAAGCTCTCGGAAGTCATCGACTGGCCGTCGCCCGGCCGTCTGGCCCAGGTAGAGGACATCACGCAAGTGTTCGAGCGTGAGGGCATCGAAACGGTAGCTGAACTCCGCGGTGCGCTCGGTGACCCCGCCAAGGGTGCCGCTCTCCGGGAAGCCCTTGCGCTAGTGCGGCACGTCAGTCCCAAAACGCTGGATTACATTGGCACGCTGAGCGGGATCTCAACAGGCGCGGCCGCCGACGGGACTGCCGGCGTGCAGGATCTGCCCTAGCGGCACGTCGCTTCGTAATCTGCAGGTCAGGCAGTGTGTTCAGGGCTGTCTGGCCGAAGCCGGAGGGCAACCCATAAACCGCAGCGCCGGCAAATGTACGAGGGTTCGGTGCCGAGCGCGTGAAGCTTCTTGCGACTCATCGCCCTGCCGCAGCAGGAGCATCTGCAGGTGGCTTCAGAGTCCATTGTTTTTGAGCGCTTCGGTTATTTGGCTGATCGTCGGAAGGCCTGCCAGCCCACTTGGAGTCGCGTATATCCGGCAGGCCAGGTCGTCTGCAGTGGCACCGGTCGGAAAAATGTCGGACCCATTGAGGGTGATCGTGGGGGAACCCGCGAATCCCGTGCCCGCCGTATCCGGCGCGGACTCCAGGAGTCGTATGGTCACTGGAATATCGCTGTGTCCCAAGGCGGTCAGGGCTGATTCCAGTCGCTCCTGCGCCTTAGCAAGGTTGGGGCACTCGTCGATGTGGAGCAGTTCGATCCTCATAGAATCATTCTCCACCACCCGAGACTCAGCCTGCGGGACTCCCGGCGGTGTGTGATGTGGACAAGCGGACGACGGCGGGACCTCCCGCCGTCGTCCGCTCGGTGGTTGAGCTTGTCGAAACCTGCCGCTCGCCTACGCCGTGACGGAGGCGGGAACCTTCAGGGGCTCCACCTTACCGAGGACGAACAGGTAGTTCGCCGCTCCGGCCAGCGACACCAATCCGATGACCGCGAGCGGCGCCACGTAGGATCCCGTCTGGTCCACCAGGACACCGATCAGGACCGGGGTGAAGATGCCTGCCAGGTTGGAGGCGAAGTTCTGGAGCCCGCCGATGGATCCGACGTGGCGGGAGCTCGGGGCAACGTCCGCGGGGAGCGACCAGATGCCGGTAGCGGCAACAGTGAGGCTGGAGTACGCCACCGACAGGAGCGCGAGTGCCATCCATGCCTCCGGGACAACGGCGGCGAACATGATGACCGAACCGCCGATCAGACCGCCGGCGATGGCGGTCTTCCGGACCCGTGTGACCGAGACCCCGCGCTGGACGGCCCGGTCGGCAACATAGCCGGCCAGCCAGCCGAAGGCCACCGCGCAGATGCCCGGGATGGCGCCGAAGAGGCCGAGTTTGAGCAGGTCGAAGCCGCGTTCCTTCACGAGGTAGCTCGGGAAGAACGTGATGAAGAAATAGATGGCGCTGTTCAGGCAGAAGAAGCCGAACATCATGCTGAGGATGGTGCGGTACTTGAAGAGCGAGCGCCAGGGGAGCTTCGCTGCGTCGGCGTCGTCGTTCGCTGCGCTCCGGGCGCCGCCTTCCCGGATGTAGGCCCGCTCCTCGTCATTGGCCGTCGGGTGGTCCTCGGGGCTGCGGTACATCTTCCACCACACAACAGCCCAGATCAGGCCGGCCACACCAATGATGATGAAGACCGCGTGCCAGGACGTGAAGGCGACGATCAACGTGACGATCGGCAGGGCGATGACCGCACCTACGCGGGAGCCTGAATCCCAGATGCTGGTGGCAAAGGCCCGTTCGCGGACCGGGAACCAGGTGGCCACCACCTTGGCTGCGGTGCTGGGGGCCGGACTTTCACCGACACCAAGCAGGAACCGCGCGGCGAACAGCGACCAGAAATTCTGCGCAAAGGCGGTGACCATGGTGAACACGGACCACCAAACCGCTGCCAGGGTGAAGGACTTCCGCGGCCCAACCTTGTCCACGTACCACCCGGCAGCCAGCTGGCAGAAGTCATACGCCCAGAAGAAGGCGGCGAAAATGAGACCCTGCTGGGTTGCCGAGAGCTCAAAATCCTTACCCATAAACGGCAGGGCCACGCTGAGGCTGGAGCGGTCAAGGTAGTTAATGCTGAGACCGACGAACGCGAGCCATATGATCACCCAGCGCTTGCGGGTCATGGTGCGGGGAGCCTTGGAGGAAAGATCGGGGGAAGAGTTGGGGGCGAGCCTGCTGTCTTGGACAGTCATACCGTCTCCTTTGACGTAAACGTGGCTTTCGGGTGCCTGGACACCGGGGAAGACGCCGAGGATTCCGGCGCAAGATCATGTAGGAATCGGAATAATCATATAGTTAATGTGATCCAGAGCAACTTCTGGACGAAAACGCCCCACCCCGCCCGCCCCCACCCGTGGAATATGATTCCCACAGCGACTCCACCAACCAGCACAAAGAGGTAACCGCGTGCCCACACGTCAATCATCCGATGCATCCAAAGGCAAGGCAGCCGTCAGTGACGTCTACGCCGCCATGCGGGCCTCCATCCTCAAGGGCGAAATTGCACCCGGCGCACGGATAAATATTGATGCGGTCTCCCGCAGCCTGGGCGTCTCACAGACCCCGGTCCGCGAAGTTCTGCAACGACTGGAGGGCGACAACCTGGTGGTCTACAGTCCCGGCCGAGGATACAGCACCACACCGCTGCTGGACCTACCCGCGCTGCGATCGCTCTTTGAGTTCCGGCTACTGGTGGAACCGTGGGCCGCGCGGTCCGCGGCCGTGGACCGCCTCGCCAACCCAGCCGCGGCCCTGGAGAAGGAATTGTCTACCATCCGCAACTCCATGAAGACCACCAGTGGTGACGCCCGGCAGGACCTCGTGGCCCATGACACCCGCTTCCATGACACCATCCTGCTGGCAGCGGGGAACCCGGTGGTCCAGCACGCCTTCGCCCAGACGCACTGCCACCTGCACACCTTCCGCCTCTACCCCGCAGACATCGACGGCGCCATCACCATTGCCGAGCACGCCACCGTACGGGAGGCCATCGCGTCCTGCCTGCCCGACCGTGCCGAGGAGGCCATGGCCCAGCACATCAGGAATTCCTTCGCCCGGTTCGCCAAGGCCTTCGAAGGCAAGGCAGACCTCTCACCCCTGGAGAACGACGGACAACCAAGACGACATATCGTCAACTGAAATCGAAGCTCCGGCCTGCTGGCCGGGGCTTCTTTTTTCTCCGGCACTTGATCTGGACCGCTATTCCTATATGATTATGAGAATTCATATAGGAATCGTGTCCAACGAAGTGAATTGACCAGAGAGAGAGAGAAGAAACCCATGACCTCCATCATTTCCATCCACACCCAGGACGTGCGGTTCCCCACGTCCCTGGAGCTCGACGGTTCCGACGCGGTCAACGTTGACCCGGACTACTCCGCCGCGTACGTCGTCATCCGCACCGACGCGGGCGACGAAGGCCACGGCTTTGTTTTCACCTGCGGCCGCGGCAACGAAATCCTCACGCACGCCATTGACGCCTACGCCGGCCTGCTCCTCGGCCGGGACATCGATGAACTGATCTACGACCTCGGTGGCGCGTCGAAGCGGCTCATCCACGATTCCCAGCTGCGCTGGCTCGGACCTGAGAAGGGCGTCACGCAGATGGCTGCCGGCGCCCTTGTCAGCGCACTCTGGGACATCCGCGCACGGCGCGAGAACAAGCCGCTGTGGCTCCTGCTCAGCGAGATGCCCGCCGAA
This sequence comes from Pseudarthrobacter arbutini, assembly GCF_054510915.1. Taxonomy (NCBI): domain Bacteria; kingdom Bacillati; phylum Actinomycetota; class Actinomycetes; order Micrococcales; family Micrococcaceae; genus Pseudarthrobacter; species Pseudarthrobacter arbutini. The sequence goes on from NZ_JBTNDQ010000009.1 coordinate 76,563, forward strand.
GAAATCGTCGACGTCGTTGATTTCACCCACATCCGCGACGCGCTGAGCCCCCAGCAGGCGCTGGACATCCTGCGCGCCGGCGAAGACGGCAAGGCCGCCCGGATCGCCGCCCTGAAGGTGGACGGCTACCCCGCCTACACCACCTCGCCGGGCTGGCTGGGCTACAGCGACGAGAAGCTCGTCCGCCTGAGCAAGGAAGCCGCCGCGGACGGCTTCTCCATGATCAAGCTGAAGGTGGGCGGCGACATCAATGACGACCGCCGCCGCATGGCCCTGGCCCGCAAGGCCGTGGGCGACCTCCCGATCGCCATCGACGCCAACCAGCGGTGGGAAGTCTCCGAGGCCATCGAGTGGGTCAACCAGCTCTCCGAGTTCAACCCCTACTGGATCGAAGAACCCACCAGCACGGACGACATCCTGGGCCACGCGGAGATCCGGAAGGGCGTTGCCCCTGTCCGTGTCGCCACCGGGGAGGCCGTCGCCAGCCGCATCGTGTTCAAGCAGCTGCTCCAGGCCGGTTCCATCGACGTCCTCCAGCTGGATTCCACCCGCGTGGGCGGCGTCAACGAGAACATCGCCAACCTCCTGCTCGCTGCCCGCTTCAACGTACCGGTCTGCCCGCACGCCGGCGGCGTGGGGCTGTGCGAACTCGTCCAGCACTTCTCGTTCTTCGACTACGCAGCCATCACAGGCAGCCAGGACGGCCGGATGATCGAGTACGTTGACCACCTGCACGAGCACTTCGCCGAGCCGGTCCGCATCGTCAACGGCCGCTACGCCGCCCCGGAACTCCCGGGCACCGGCGCCGAAATGCTCAGCGCCTCGCGGGCCCGCTGGGAGTTCCCCGCCGGGGCCGGATGGCTCGAAGTGGGCGACCGCGCCGCAGTTACGGGCGCCTCCGTGACCGGAGCCGGTGCTCTCCGATGACAACCACGGTCCATGACCTCAACGCGAGTGTCGACGCCGCCCACGCAGCCTTCGAAAAGGGCCGCGCCGCAGACCCCGGCACCCGCGCAGCCTGGCTGGAGGCGATAGCCGCCGCACTGGAGAACGACGCCGATGCGCTGGTGGAGATCGCTGCCCAGGAAACCCATCTGGGCGAGCCGCGGCTCCGGGGCGAGCTCAAGCGCACGGTCTTCCAACTCAGGCTCTTCGCCACGGAAGTCCGCGACGGCGAGCACTTCGACGCCACCATCGATCACGTGGACGCGGACTGGGGCATGGGCCCGCGGCCGGACCTGCGCCGGCTCAACGTGCCCATCGGCGTTGTGGGCGTCTTCGGGGCCTCCAACTTCCCCTTCGCCTTCAGCGTGATGGGCGGCGACAGCGCCTCGGCACTGGCCGCCGGGTGCGCCGTGGTGCACAAGGCACACGACGGGCACCGGAACCTCGCGCTCCGCACCGCCGAGACCGTTGTCGCCGCGCTGGATGCCGCCGGAGCACCTTCCGGGCTGTTCTCGCTCGTCACCGGCCGGCCTGCCGCGGAGGCCCTGGTGGACCATCCTGCCGTGAAGGCGATCGGCTTCACGGGTTCGACGGCGGGCGGCCGGGCACTGTTCAACCGTGCCGCCGCCCGGCCCGAACCCATTCCCTTCTTCGGCGAGCTGGGCGGTATCAACGCCGTGTTCGTCACCGAGATCGCCTGGGCGGTGCGGCGCGACGAAATCCTCAGCGGATACGCCGCCTCATTCACGATGGGAATGGGACAGTTCTGCACCAAGCCGGGGCTGCTGTTCGTTCCGGCTGGAGAGGCCGACGGCGTCCGGCAGGTTCTGAGCGCCGCGCTGGCGGACTTTGCCGCAGCACGGCTGCTGAGCCCGCGGTTGCACGAGGGCTACCGGCAGTCCGTGCAGGACTTGCGGGGCACCACCGGCGTGGAGGTTCTTGTGGAAGGAGACTTCGACGAGGCACCGGCGCCAACCGTGCTCCACACGACTTCCGCGGCTGTGCGCAGTGATCCGTCAATCCTGCGGCAGGAAATGTTCGGGCCCGCCAGCCTGGTGGTGGAGTACGGCGACGAATCGGAACTCCTGGAACTCACCGGACTGCTGGAGGGACAGCTGACCACCACGCTCCAGGCGGAGCCGGAGGATGACGTGTCAGAACTGGCCGCACGGCTGACGGACATCAGCGGCCGGGTCCTCTGGAACGGCTGGCCCACGGGGGTCACGGTCAGCTACGCCCAGCACCACGGCGGACCGTATCCCGCCACAACATCGGCCACCACCTCCGTAGGAACGGCCGCGATCCGGCGCTTCCTCCGGCCTGTGGCCTACCAGTCGTTCCCGGAAGGTCGCCTGCCCGAACCTCTGCAGGACGCCAATCCCTGGCGCGTTCCGCAGCGAGTGGATGGGGTCTGGCAGCGGCCCACCCGGCAGGGTCAGACCGCAGGAATCGAGGTCCGGCCATGAGCGCCGCACTGGACCTCGGCGGGGCCTCGGTACTCCCGGACGACGCGGCACGGGCACTCCTGATCGGCCGCGTCTGGGACGTCGAAACCGGCGGACCACGCGTGGTCGCCGTCCAGGAGCAGGACGTCTTCGACCTCCACCATCTGGCCGAAACCGTCTCCGAGCTCCTGGAACGGCCGGATCTCGTGGCGGCCGTCCGCGCCGCCATGACGCTGCCCCGGTGGAAGACCAGCGAGATTATTCAGGCGTCGCTGACACAGGACGCGGCCCATCCGCATTTCCTGGCTCCGGTGGACCTTCAGGTCATCAAGGCCTGCGGCGTGACGTTTGTGGACAGCATGATCGAACGGGTCATCGAGGAGCGCTGCGGAGGAGACGCCAGCCGCGCGGCGGAGATGCGGGAACTGGTGGGCCGTGCCCTCGGCGGCGGCATCAGCTCCATCCGGCCCGGCTCCCCCGCGGCTGCCGAAGCCAAGAAGGTGCTCATCGCCGAAGGGCTCTGGTCGCAGTACCTGGAGGTCGGGATCGGGCCGGATCCCGAGGTCTTCACGAAGGCCCCGGTGCTCTCCTCGGTGGGGCTGGGCGCGGGGGTCGGGATCCCTGCGTTCTCCTCCTGGAACAACCCGGAACCGGAACTGGTGCTAATTGCCACCTCGGCCGGCACAGTTGTGGGCGCAACCCTGGGCAACGACGTGAACCTCCGCGACGTGGAGGGCCGGAGTGCCCTGCTGCTGGGGAAGGCGAAGGACAACAACGCCTCCAGCGCCCTAGGTCCCTTGATCCGGTTGTTCGACGACGGTTTCACCCTGGAGACGCTGCGCCAGGAGGAAATCCTGCTCCGCGTCGAAGGCGAGGACGGCTACTCGCTGGAGGGACGCAATTCCGTGTCCCGGATCAGCCGTCCGTTCGAAGAGCTCGTCGCCGCGACAGTTGGGAAGCACCACCAGTACCCGGACGGCTTCGCCCTGTTCACCGGCACGCTGTTCGCGCCGACCCAGGACAGGGACCACCCGGGACAGGGGTTCACGCACCACATGGGCGACACCGTGACCATCCGCAGCCGCCACCTCGGCGCCCTCGTCAACGTCGTCGGGGCGGCGGAGGAGCTGCCGGCCTGGTCGTTTGGCCTGCGGCAGCTGTTCGGCTATCTTCATGCCCAACGCGAAGTCCGCGCATCAAGCAGTAAGGAATACGCCTCATGAAGTTCGCCCAGATTGGCGCCCCGGGCGCCGAACAGCCCGTCCTGGTCCACGGGGACCGGCACTACTCGCTCCAGAGCATCACACCGGCCATCAACGGCGACTTTCTGTCCAACGGTGGCCCCGCGGCTGCCGCCGCCGCACTGGCCGCAGGCACGCTGCCGGACGTCAGCTCCGACGTCGTACGGTACGGCGCCCCGGTGATGCGCCCGTCCGCCGTCGTCTGCGTTGGCCTGAACTACGCCGCCCACGCAGCGGAATCGGGCGCCCAGCCGCCTGAGCATCCGGTCATCTTCCTCAAGACACCCAATACGGTGAGCGGGCCTGACGATGCCGTGGCCATCCCCCGGGGATCGACGAAGACTGACTGGGAGGTGGAGCTCGGGATCATCATCGGCAAACGCGCCTCATACCTGGACTCCCCCGAGGCCGCCAGGGACCACATCGGCGGGTTTGTGGTGGTGGACGATCTCTCCGAGCGCGACTTCCAGCTGAACGTTTCCGGCGGCCAGTGGTCCAAGGGCAAGAGCTCACCGGGGTTCTGCCCCACGGGTCCCTACCTGGTCACCCCCGACGAGATCGACGCCGGCAAGCTGCGGCTGCGCAGCTGGGTCAACGGCGAAATCCGCCAGGATTCCTCCACGGCGGACATGATCTTCGACGTCGAGACCATCGTCTGGAACCTGAGCCAGTACATGGTCCTCGAGCCCGGCGATCTCATCTGCACCGGCACCCCCGAGGGCGTCGCGCTGTCCGGGCGGTTCCCGTACCTGAAGGCCGGCGACGTTGTTGAAATCGAGATTGACGGGCTGGGGCGGCAGCGCCATGAATTCATCGCATGAACGGAGACCCAGCAATGGAGTTTGAAGGCATCCGTGCCATCGTCACCGGCGGGGCTTCCGGCATCGGAGCGGCCACAACGGCGCATCTGACCCGGCGCGGAGCGAAGGTGGCGGTGCTGGATCTGAATCCCGAGGCAGCGTCCGAAGCGGCGCTGTCGATCCGATGCGACGTGGCCGATGACGCTTCGGTGCGTACCGCCGTCGAACGCGTTGCCCGGGAATTCGGGGGGATCGACGTCGTGGTCAACAACGCAGGCATTGGAGCCCAGGGAACCGTTGCGGACAATGACGACGCCGAGTGGCAGCGCGTCCTGGACGTCAACGTGATCGGCGCGGTGCGGGTGAGCCGTGCCGCCTTGCCCCATCTCCGGCAGTCCCCCGCCGCCGCGATCGTCAACACGTCCTCCATCGCCGCTACGGCCGGGCTGCCCGCCCGCGCACTCTACGCGGCCACCAAGGGCGCCATCAGGGCGCTGACGCTCAGCATGGCGGCCGATCACGTCCGCGAAGGCATCCGGGTCAACTGCGTCAACCCGGGCACGGCTGACACGCCCTGGATCAACCGGCTGCTGAGCCAGGCGGATGACCCGGTAGCGGAACGCGCGGCGCTGGAGGCCCGCCAGCCGCACGGCCGGCTGGTGACGCCGGAGGAGGTTGCAGCGGCGGTTGCGTATCTGGCCAGTCCGCTGGCCGGTTCGACGACGGGCACTGAACTGGCGGTCGACGGCGGCATGCAGGCGGTGCGCCTGCGTCCCGTCGAGTAACGTCTCGCCGAGTAACGCCCCGGCGAAGCAAGAAGCTGCGAGGCGCCGTCGTGTCCTGATTTATCGGGGCACGGCGGCGCCTCTGGCGTTTCTGGAGGTACCGGGCGTGCCCTGCCCCGGCGAGCGTAGGCAAGCGGTTTTGAGGAGGGGCTTGACCCGTGTCACATCCCCTATATGATAGTGCGTATTCCTATATGATCTCCGACGGCGAGCGACCGGGATCCCCGGACTCCGTCACCCCCGCATCCGATCCGCATCAACAATCTCCAGGAGAGCACCCATGTTCAAAGCAACACCGAAGTTGCTTCTTGTCCCGGCTATCGCGTTGGCCCTCACGCTGGGAGGCTGCTCCTCTGGCGGCGCCTCGGCGGGCGCTGCGAGCGCAACAGGAGCCGTGGCGGACAGCCACCTCACACAGATCCTCAAGACGAAGACGATCAAGATCGCTGTCAGTGCCGACTCGCCGGGATACGGCGTGATGACGTCATCAGGTGAGCACGAGGGCTTCGACATTGATGTCGCGAACGCGCTCGGCGCCTCGCTGGGCGCCAAGGTTGAGTTCGTCACGGCCACGAACGAAAGCCGCATCCCGCTGCTGCAGACCGACAAGGCGGACGCCGTCATTGCCACCTTCACGGCCTCGGATGCGCGCGCCCAGGTGGTGGACATGTCCGAGCCGTACGCCGCCAGCTCCACCGTCTTTATGGTGCCCGCGGGAAGCCCGATCGCCAGCTACGCGGATCTGGACGGGAAATCCGTGGCCACATCGCGCGGAAGTGTGGGCGAGCAAATCCTCAAGGCCACCTTCCCGAACGCCAAGATCGCCGGCTTCAACACCACGGCCGATTCCATCCAGGCCCTCAAGAGCGGCAAGGTGGACGCGCTGATTGAAAACAACGCGATCATCGGCGGGCTCGTGAAGAGTGATCCGTCCGCATTCCAGGTGCTCAAGGGCGACCCGATCAGGCCGGCGCTGTTCTCCATCGGCGTCAAGCAGGGAGACCAGACGTGGGTTAACTACATCAACAACTTCATCCGGAACTACACCATCTCCGGACAGAACGAGGCCTCCCTGCAGAAGTGGTTCGGGCTGGAACTTCCGCCCTTCCTCGCCCACTAACAGTATTCGGACGCACTCTCCGGTGTGGGTGGAGGACAGGCAGTCATTCACCCACACCGCCGTTCACGGATAGGACCCTTTGCTCATGGCTTTATATTTCGGAGACCTTCTCCCGTTCAGCTCGCTATTGCTTGAGGGGCTCTGGACAGCTCTATACATCACGCTCGTGGCCATGGCGGCGGGAAGCGCACTCGGCGTCTTCCTGTACCTGGGGAAGGTCGGGCCCGGAAAAGCAGTCAGCATCTTCTGCACGTGCTACATCGAGGCCATCCGCAACACGCCTCTGCTGGTGCAGCTGTACCTGATCTACTTTGCCCTTCCCGCGCTGGGCATCAACCTCGAACCCATCTGGGCCGCCGTCATTGGCCTGACCCTCAACAACGCGGCATACACTGCGGAAATTTACCGGGCCGGCTTCGAGTCGGTGCCACACGGCCTGCGTGAGGCCGGCAAGGCGCTGGGCATGAAGAACGCCCAGATCGTGCGCTACATCGTCCTGCTGCCGGCCACCCGGAACGTGTTCCCTGCACTGACCAACCAGCTGATTCTGCTGTTCCTGGCTTCGTCGATTGGATCCATCATCTCGCTTCCTGAACTGACCAACGCGATCATGAGCGTCAGCAACACCACGTACCGGACCATCGAGGTGCTCGCAGTGGGCGGGCTGCTCTACCTTGGCGTTTCCGCCCTGCTGTCCCTGGCCTCGAAACGGGCCGAAACGACGCTGTTCCGGTGGGCGGTGGGCGCACGTGTTTAGGGCCTTTGATTGGCAGGACCTCATTCCGCTGGCCAAGGGGGCCTGGCTGACCATTCAGCTCTGCGCCATGTCCGGCATTCTCGGCATCATCTTCGGACTGATCCTTGGCATTGCCAGAACGTCCCCCAGCAGGATCGCCCGGTGGATCAGCACCATCTACATCAGCTGCGTCCGCGGCATCCCGATTCTGGTCATCATCTTTTTCATCTTCTTCGGGATCCCGCTGCTGTTTCCCGGCCTGGAACTGGACAAGTTCGCCTCGGCCGTCATTGCGCTGACCTGCTTCGCAGCCGCCTATGTGGCAGAAATCGTGCGGGGCAGCATCGAAGCCGTGCCGAGGGGACAAAGTGAAGCGGCAGATGCCCTCGGCCTCAACTACTGGGCGAAACTCCGGTATGTGGTCATGCCGCAGGCCAGGAAGATCATGGTTCCGCCCGGCGTCGGCTTCATCATTGGCCTGGTGAAGGATTCCTCCCTGGTGACGGTGACCGGGCTGGTGGAGCTGACGCACGCGGGCAATATCGTCACCAACCTCACCGGCGACCCCATCATGACGTTCCTGACGGTCGCCGCCATGTACTTCGTCATTTGCTACAGCATCTCCCTGCTGGGGCGCCTGTACGAGAAACGGACAGGCATCCAGGTGGACCCCCTCAAACTTCCCGAGCCCGCGAGCGTTTAGATCGGAATATGACTGTGATTTTTGTTGAGAATTTGAATAAGAAGTTCGGCCCGAACCATGTCCTCAAAGGCGTTGACTGCCACATCCGTGAGCGTGAGGTGGTGTGCGTCATCGGCCCCTCGGGTTCAGGCAAGAGCACGTTCCTGAGGTGCATGAACGGCCTGGAGTCGATCACGTCCGGCAGCATCGTGATCAACAAGCACCGGTTGGACGATTCGAAAACGAACATCAACCTGGTCCGGCAGGAAGCGGGAATGGTCTTCCAGCATTTCAACCTGTTCCCGCACCTTAAGGTCATCGACAACGTCATGCTGGCCCCGCTCAAGGTGGCCAAGGTCAACAGGGACGAAGCCCGCGCCAAAGCCGAAATGCTGCTGGCAAAGGTGGGTCTGGCCGAAAAGATGGAGGCCTTCCCGGGGAGCCTGTCCGGCGGCCAGATGCAGCGTGTGGCCATAGCCCGCGCGCTGGCCATGGATCCAAAGATCATGCTCTTCGACGAGCCCACCTCAGCCCTGGACCCGGAAATTGTCGGCGAGGTGCTGACCGTCATGAAGGACCTGGCCAATGAGGGCATGACCATGGTGGTGGTTACCCACGAAATGGGCTTCGCCCGGGAAGTGGCTGACCGCGTGCTTTTTATGGACCAGGGACTGATCGTCGAGGAAGGCTCCCCCGATGAGATCTTCTCCTCGCCGCGGAACGCCAGAACTCAGGGGTTCCTCAGCAAGGTTCTGTAACCGGGGCAGGCAGTGAGCGGACGACGGCGGGACTTCCCGCCGTCGTCCGCTTTGCGTCTGGTGACGTGCCCGGCTTGGTCAGGATGGATTCGACGTTTTCCTGTAACCGGAATTGGTAGGTAGACTGGTCTACCTACCAATGTTCCAGTGAGTGAGGACCGGCCATGACGGCGAAGCAGACTGCAGCGGTAACCCGACCCTCCCGGAGGCCTGCCCGGGAAGCGCTCCTCGAGGCGGCCGCCAGGCGTTTCTATGCCCATGGCCTGACCGGGACGGGCATTGACACCATCACGGCCGAGGCCGGCGTGGCCAAGAAGAGCCTCTACAACAATTTCGCGTCAAAGGCCGACCTGGTCACGGCCTACCTGTACGCCCGGCATGAAGAATGGCTCGGGCTGTACCGGGCGCGGCTCGAGAAGACGGCCACCCCACAGGACCGTGTGCTGGCCGTCTTCGATGCCTATGCCGACCACGCCGACCTGGCGTACGAGCATGGTTTCCGCGGCTGCGGGCTGCTCAATGCGGCAGCCGAACTGCCTGCCGGGGACCCCGGACGCGCAGTGGTCCGGCGGCACAAGGAAGAGGTGGAGGCGCTGCTGGCTGAGCACCTGGCCGAGCTTCTGCCGGACGCTGCCGGGCACACCGCTCCCCTGGCGCAGCACTTGGCATTCCTCCTGGAAGGATCCATGGTCCGCGCCGGCCTTGAGGGTGACCACCGCTGCGTCCTGGAGGCACGGCGGATCGCGGCCACTATGATCGGCACCCTGTGAAGACGCCGGGTTTTCGCGGGACCACGTGGGGTGCGCTGTTTGTGCTCACAGCGTCCGTCCTGTGGGGCACCACCGGGACGGCGGCCACGTTCGCCCCGGATGTGAGTCCGCTGGCGATCGGCGCAGCGGCCATGGGGTTCGGCGGCCTGCTGCAGGCGGCGATTGCGGCGCAGCCCATGATGGCGTTCCGCGCTGCCCTGCGCAGCCACTGGCGCTCGGTGGCCTTGGGTTCGCTGGCCGTCGCCACGTATCCCCTCGCCTTCTACTCGTCCATGCATCTGGCCGGCGTGGCGGTGGGGACGGTCGTGTCCATCGGCTCGGCTCCCCTGGCGTCCGCGGTTATTGAACGCATCGTGGACAAGCGGCCGTTCACGGGCCGTTGGATTGCCGGCGCGGTTCTCGGTGTCACCGGTGCCGTGCTCTTGTGTATCGCCGATGCCGGTCACGCGGATGCAGCTCCTGCATCCGGCTCTGGGTGGTCCACACCTGCGGGCATCGGACTGGGGCTCATGGCCGGGCTGACGTACGCTCTCTACTCCTGGGCCGCGCACCGCCTCATTAGCACAGGCGTGCCATCACGGGCGGTGATGGGCACGGTCTTCGGGACCGGCGGTCTGCTGCTGATGCCTGTACTTGTGGCCACGGGAGCTCCCTTGGTTGCGTCCTGGCAGAACCTTGCGGTGGGTGCGTACATGGCGCTCGTCCCCATGTTCGCCGGGTACGTTCTGTTTGGCTGGGGCCTGGCCCGCATCCGCGCCAGCACGGCCACCACCCTGTCCCTCTCCGAGACAGTGGTCGCGGCGGTCCTCGCAGTGGTTGTGGTGGGCGAACGCCTGCCGGCACTCGGCTGGGCCGGCGCCGCGATGATCGCCGGCAGCCTGTTCGTGCTGACACTGCCAGCGCCGAGGAGCCGCGCCCAACCGGCTGTGGCTACCGAAGTGACGCACGACGGCGGCCCCACCTCCCAGCCTCAGCCCGCCTCTGTTGCGGCCCCGTCGGCGACGCCGGAGTAGTCAGGCCGCCAGCGGCACGTCGAAAAGCTGCTCGGCAAGCCGGATGAGGTGCCCGGGTGCATCGGATTCATCTCCGCGGCCTCCATTCCCGAGGAACACTGCCGTCCCGTTGAGGGTGTCAATGAGATAGACGCCTGCTTCGCGGATGAGCACTTCGGCCCGGTCGTTCTGGGGCAGGCGGTAGCCCTCGTCGTTCAAGTACACATGCCAGTCCCTGCTGGTGATGGATTCAATGTTTCCAGCAACGAGTTTCTGCAGTGCCGGCATGCCCGTGTCCACGGTTGCGATGCGCACCGGTTGGGTGAGGTGCGCCGGGACGATCAGGGCGTTGTACGTGGTGTTCATGGTCTTGTCCTTGTGACTCAAACGAATGGCGTGCGGTCCCAGCGGCGGCGGGAGTGGTGGCGGGCAGCCGAATGGGGCTAGGAGTCTCGCATTCGGCTGCCCGAGTTTATTAGCGCTGGTTTTTGCGCGGCTTTGCGAACAGAGTTTCGCTGGATTCGTTTTTAGCTCTTTTATCAGCTCTTTTTTCGAGAATTGATTTTCCCGCTTTTTTGGCGCTGACGCTCTTGGGCGATTTTCCTGACAATGGAATCACACCTTTCTATTCTTTGTGTCTACCCGATACCATACACACTTATATTCTTAATGCCAGTTTCCAGAAAAAGCACCACAAAGCGGAATATTAATCTCCGTTAGATAAATTGCACGCCGCATAAATGCGGCATGGACAGGGCATCGACAAGAGCTCCTGGCGTGGCGCAGCAGGGCGTGTCGCCAGTTCGAGCCGTTGCTGGCACACTGGGCCAATGAATGAGGCGCACCCACCGTCCCGCAGGCCTGGCATCCGAGCTGCGATGTTTGTTGATTTCGACAATGTCTTCACCGGCCTGCAGGCGCTGGATCCGCTGGCGGCGAAGCGCTTTGCCGAGGACCCGAAGCACTGGGCCGACGCGTTGTCAGCCGGCAGTTCCGGAGAGGACGCCCGCCGGTTCCTGATCCGCAACTGCTACCTGAACCCGGTGGTGTATTCGAAGTACCGGACATACTGGACCCGCGCCGGCTTCCGCGTGATCGACTGCCCGTCGCTGACGCAGCGCGGCAAGAGCAGCACGGACATCAATCTGGTTCTCGATGCAATGGACGCGCTGTCCGGAAATGTTGGCATCGAAGAGTTCTTCATCGCCTCCGCTGATGCCGATTTCACATCCTTGATCCAACGGTTCCGGGCCGCTGACCGGATGACCACAGTCATCGCGGCCGGCGCCGTGGCCTTCGCGTACCGGGAGATGGCGGACCATGTGGTGGAATCCCACGACTTCGTCGCCATCCTCAACGGCTCAACGGTGGAGCCGGTTCATGCGGTGGCGGCCGGGAAGCAGCAGACTGTCCAGCCGGCGGGGAAGGTGAAGGCCAAGTCCGCCTCGCCCGCCATCCGTGAGGTCCTTGAGTTCGTCCGCGCCGCTCCGGGACCGGTAAACGGCGCGATGGTGGCCCACCGGGCACTCACGGCAGAGCCATCCCTGAAGACGGACTGGGGCGGCTGGGGAAAGTTTGGGACGTGGGTGTCCCAGATCGGCCAGGGCGTCGAATACTCCCCGGCACAAGGTGGCTGGGTCTGGGACGCGAAGCGGTTCTCAAGCGAGGACCTACCTGCGCCCGCGGACCTGCAGCCGGGCATCGAGGAACAGGTCACCAGGGTGACGGACGTGCCGGCCCTTTCCGCAGCCCAATTCCGCCAGATGTTCCAGTCCATGGAAGTCAGGCTTCGTGAGCATCCACTCAACCGCACCGAACTGTCCCGGCAGGTGAGGGACGACTGCGTCAACGCGGACCAGCCGGTCTCCCGCAACGCCGTGAGCTTTGTCCTTCAGGGCCTGGCCTACGTCAATTTCCCGCTCACCGACGAGGCGACGGCCGAAGGCCTCGCGGCAGCCTGGACCGCAAACGTCGAGGAACTGTGCCGGGTGGCGCTGTTGGAGTTCGACGCCGCCGAGAAGCTCGCCGTACGGCGCTGGGCCAGCGGCGGATTGCTGGACTCCTGACACGGGAGACGCGGACGACGGTGGGACCTCCCGCCGTCGTCCGCCAGCCTCATGGGGCGCTGAGCAGATGGTGGCGCGTTAGGACGCCACCAGCGTCCCGTCCACAACGGCTTCGAGCTCTTGCAGGCGGGGAAGCGCACGCGTCGTCAGCAGTCGCTCGCGGACTTCTGCCGACACAGCCAGGCTGTCCTTCCAGAGCGAGCGTCCCGCCATGGCGCCGCCGGCACCGTTTGCGACAGCGATCTCTACCTGCCTGATGAACGTCTCGTGGTCCACGCCTGCAGACAGTACGGCCCACGGCACGCCTGCGGCCGCCTCGGTGACCAAGGCACTGGCCTCACCGGATCCGGGGTACTGCAGCTTAAGGACCTTGGCGCCGCATTCGACGGACAGCCGGGCAGCACCGGCGACGAGTCCGGGGAACGCAGCAGCGTAAGCCTCTTCGCTTTCGTCTTCAAGGCGATAGACCAGGATCTCGACAATGAGGAGGAGTCCTTCGTCGGTGCATGCCGTGACGAGTTCGCGGATTTCATCCGCGACGCGCGAGCTGGCGTCCTGAAGATCGGGGCGCATGTACCAGAGCATCTTCGCCACGTCGCCGCCGAGTTCGCGCACCCTGCGCGGCGTCATTCCCGGGACGAACTTTGTGTACTGAAGGCCGTCGACCGTGTCGAAGCCCGAAGCGTCAAGGCCGACAACCAACGCGGTGTCGCGGGAGAGAACGCCCTCATCCGCCACACGGGGCAGGGCAATCTCAGGATCGAGCAGGATGGCCGGTGCGGCGTTTCCCAGGTAGCGGACCAGGTCCACCTTCGCGTCGGAGAGCTGCTCGGCCGTAATGGAGTTCGGCCCGCCTGGTGCGTCGTTCATAACGGCCTTCATGCCGTTGCGCTGGTCGGCTGCAACGATGAGCATCTTGCCGCCGGGGGTCGAGATCGCTGCCATGCCGCGGCGCTCGAGAGTCGTGAGAGTGTTCACTGGTATCTCCTACTTAGATGGTTTTGGTCTTGTGAGGGTCTGGGGTCCGGCGGCCGGATGCACCGGAAAACGCCGTCGTGAGGGCACGACGAATCGCGTCTCGGAGGAGCTGCGCCTTGGGAGGCATGGCCCCTCGGTAGAGGAACGGCGTGGTAGCTGCTAGCGGCGGCTCAGTGCACGGCCTCGCGCACAGCGAAGTCCGACAGGAAGTGCTCGAGCTGTTGACGCGGCGTAAGTAAGCCATCAATTCGGATATGAGCGACGCCGGGGGCCTGCGTAACCTCTGGAGAGAGGAAACGCTCCGGGTTCTTGACCTTGTCGAGGTCGCGTGCCGCTCCGCGGAGCCGCATTCGCCTCACGACTTCGCCCGGCGGGGTGTCCATCCAGGCGAGGTGCACCCGCGGTTCAGGGATCGCGACGCGCTCAACAAGCCGTGCCCATGCAGCCGGGAAGGTGCGTTCGGAAGTGAACGGGGCAACAACAACCACGCTGTTGCCCAGTGCGAGATTCTCCCGGGTGGTGTCGAAGAGGCAGGTGTAGCGAATATCGTTCACGCTCGCACGCGCTGCGGGTTGTGCTGTAGGGACATCGACCAGGAATTCGCCGCCCATGTGCTCAAACAAGGGATTCGTGACGGTGTCCAGGTCAAGGATGGTCCAGTGGAGCTCGCGGGCCAGGTCATGAGCAAACGTCGTCTTGCCACTCGCCGGCACTCCGCAGACGATAATCGCCTCGGCTGCGGGTTCTTCGGTCAGGTTCATTGTCATCCATTTCACATTGAGGTCGGGTCGCGGCGCCCCGCGCCGGGAACGGCGGTCAGCGGCTGGTGTAGCCGCCGTCGATCGGGAGGGAAGCGCCGGTGATCATGGCGGCGGCGTCACTGAGCAGGAAGACAATGGGGCCGGCCACGTCGTCGACGGTGGCCCATCGTCCGAGTGGCATTTGCTCAAGGAAGGGGCCGCCGACGTCGGGTCGTCCCCAGTAGAAGTTGGACATGTCGGTCATGACCACTGTCGGGTTGACGCTGTTGACACGGATGTTGTGCTTGCCAAGTTCCAGGGCCGATACCCGGGTGATGTTGTCCAGGGCGGCTTTGGAGGAGCCGTAGGAGATGTGGCCATGAAGTGCGACCATGCTGGCCTGGCTGGAGACGTTGACGATTGCACCGCCATTGCCCTGGCGGATCATGGAGGGCACCGCATGTTTGATGACCAGGAGGGCCCCGCGGGCGTTGATGCTGATGACCTTGTCGAAGACGTCGATGTCGGTGTCCTGCGGTGTGGCGATTTCGCCGCCGAAACCGCCGCAGTTCACGACGCCCCACAGGTCCAGGCCCTCGAGGGCGTCTCTGATGCTTTCCTCGGAGGTCAGGTCGAATGCCAAGGGCTGGGCGCCGGTTTCATCGCAGAGCGGCGCCAAGGACTCGAGCGTGCGGGCGCTGGCGATGACCTTCGCCCCCGCGGCGGTGAGTTGCCGGACGGTGGCGGCCCCGATGCCGCCGCTGGCTCCGGTGACCAGGATGGAGCGGCCGTTGAATTCGGTTGTTGCAGATCGGGCTTCGACTGCCGTGCTGGCTGTGGGTGAGTCGGTCATGAAGTACTCCTTGTAGGCATCAAGAGTTCGGTCAGGTCCTGAACGGCGGTTCGCGCCCCGGAGCATTCCAGGGCTTCGCTGGCCTGCCGGTACGCGGCGGCGAAGCGGGCGTTCCGGCCCAGGTCGCCAAATATTTCGGTCAGGTTGAGGAAGGCACCCGGCTCTACCTGGTCCGCACGGGCAGCCGCGCGAAGTTCGTCCAGGCGCCGGTCAGTGATGGCTACCGGTTCGCCATGTTCGTCTGTGCTTTCCAGGAACCGCGCCCAGGCGGCGATCACGAGCACGGCCCGGTCTATTGGGCCTCCGAGTTCAAGCTGTTCACGCACCACCGGAAGCACGAATTTGGGGATCCGTTCGGATGCGTCGACCATTTGGCGGGCGAGGGTGTCACGAATGGCGGGGTTGGCGAAGCGGTGGATGAGTTCGTTCCGGTACGCTGGCAGATCGATGCCGGGCACGGGTCGCAGGGTGGGTGTCGCCTCGCGTTCCATAAAGCCGCTGATGAACTCGGCGAACAGCGGATCGGCGCAGACCTCATGGACGAACCGATATCCGGCGAGGTAGCCGAGATAGCTCATGACCTGGTGGCTCGCGTTGAGCAGCCGAAGTTTCATAAGTTCATAAGGCTCGACGTCGTCCACGATCTGCACACCGACGTCTTCCAAAGACGGACGTCCGGCGGTGAACTTGTCCTCGAGAACCCATTGCTCAAATGGCTCGGCAACGACCGGCCATGCATCTGAGAATCCGTAGGCTTCGGTCACCGCAGCCCGGTCATGGTCGGTGGTGACGGGGGTGATGCGATCGACCATGGAGTTGGGAAAGGCTACGGTGTCGGCGATCCAGCCGGCCAGTTCGGGATCCTTGAGTCCGGCGAAGGCGACGAGCGCTTTGCGTGCGACGTTGCCATTCCCCTGAATGTTGTCGCACGACATGACGGTGAACGGGGCCGTGCCCTGGTCACGGCGGTGCGCCAAGGCTGAGGTGATCAGACCAAACGCGGAGCGTGGAACGGCCTTCTGCTTCAGGTCGTGGAGAATGTCCGGCGTACGGGGATCGAATTCACCGGTGCCGTCGCTGATGCTGTAGCCGCCCTCGGTAATGGACAGGGAGACGATGCGGGTAGCAGGATCTGAGAGTTTGCGGATCACCGCTGCCGGGTCGTCGGGGGCATACAAGTACTCTGTGATGGAACCGATGATTCTGGCGTCTTCGGTGCCATCCGCTCCCTTCAGCACCAGCGTGTACAGGCCGTCCTGGTCTTCGAGGACATCGCGCATGCGGGCATCCGAGGTGAGCACTCCGACGCCGCAGATTCCCCAGTCCTGGGAGCCGCCCAGGGTCAGGAGGCGGTCGATGAACATTGCCTGGTGCGATCGGTGGAATCCGCCGACGCCGAAGTGAACAATCCCGGTCCGTACCGCGCGGCGCTGATACGAGGGGATGGGTAGCAGGCCTGCCGCTTCTGGAAGGGCCGCTTCATTCAGGGACGTCATGTCATTCTTCTCTTTGGTCGGGAGAGGTGAAATGGTGCCGTTGCCAGCTTGCGAGTGGGCGGACAACGGCACCGGAACGCTCGCTGTTAGCAGGAGGACTTGTAGACGTACTTCGCGCCGTCACCGCTGATGTTGTCTGCGGTGATCTGCTTGAACCCGGTCTGGATCTCCTTCTCTGTGGGCTCGCCCTTGATGGCCTTGAGGGCCTGCTCCACACCTTGGGTGCCGATTGATGCCGGTTCCTGTGCAATCAGGGCCTGGACGATGCCCTCCTTGAGCTGCTTGACCTGTGCCGGCCCGGCATCGAAGCCGACGATCTTCACCTGATTCTGTTTGCCGGCCTGGCGGATGCCTGTAGCTGTTCCTTCTGCCGCGAAGGTGTTGGCCGCGAAGACTCCGACAATGTCCGGGTCCTTGGTCAACGCAGCGGAAACGAGTCTGGCGGCTTCAGCCGGATCGTTGTGGCTGTACTGCACTCCCAGGTACTGGAAGGCTGAGTCAGCTTTGGCGCCCTCTTCGAAGCCCGCAACACGGGCATCGGCTGTTGAGACACCGGGGTCGGTCGAAATTACGAGGACTTTGCCCCCGTTGGGGCTAAGGTTTTTGATTGCTTTGAAGGCCTCAAGGCCGCCGCCCTTGTTGTCCGAGGCGATCGCAGACGCGGCGAATGAGGGGTCCTGCACAGTGGTGTCAACCAGGATGACCTTGATGCCCGCTGCCGCAGCAGCCTTCAAGGGTGCCTGCATTGCGGCCACGTCCGTTGGCGCGATCAGGATGGCATCCGGCTGCGATGCCACAACAGAATCCACGATGGGCTTTTGAAGGGTCGGGTCGAACTTGGCCGGCCCCTGCGTGTTGATCGTTGCGCCGGCTGCCTTGGCAGCGGCGTCGATGCCGCATTGCATGCTGACGTAGAACTCGTCACCGGCGACACCTTGGATGAAGGTGAGCTTGGGCTGGTCTCCGGCTGAGTTCCCGGCCGAGGCGCTTCCGCCGGCACAGGCCGTGAGGGACGTTGCGGCGAGGAGTGCGGCCGCGAGCAGGGTGGTTTTAGGGGTCAACTTCATTGTGTAGCTCCTAGTTTGCTTGGACAGGTTTGATGCGGGGGGAAAATCAGTTGGAGCGTCGGCCGAACAACTTCTTTTTGCCGTCAGGCTTGGCGGACTGCCCTCGGGCTGCCGCCGCCCGGCGGCGCTGATCGACATAGACGGCGAGGACGAGAACGGCACCGACTGCCACCTGCTGCCAGAACGGCTGAATGCCGACGATGACGAAGCCGTTTTGGAGTACCGCGGGGATGAACAGGCCAATGACGGTTCCGAAGATGGTGCCGACACCGCCGAAGAGTGACGTTCCACCGATCACGACAGCGGCAATTACGTTAAGGTTTGTCGCTGACTGACCGGCGATGGCGGTGGTGCCGTACTGGGACAGTGACAGGATGCCTGCCACGCCGGCAAGGCCACCGGAGAGTGCGTAGATGGAAATCAGTTGGCGGTCCACTTTCACGCCAACCCGGCGGGCGGATTCCTCATTGGAGCCAACGGCGAAGGTGTAGAGGCCGAATCTGGTCCGGTGGAGTACGGTCCCGAAGATCAGGATCAGGACCATCGCGATCAGGGAAATTGTCGGCCAGGTGGTTCCCGGAACGTTGCCGTATCCGATGGTGTCCTGGAGAACCGCAGGGACTTCGCGGATGTCCACGCCGCCTGTGATGACCTGCGCCAGCCCCAAGGCGCCGCCAAGTGTTCCCAGGGTGACAATCAGCGGCGGCACCTTGGCCTTCGCGATGAGAACACCGTTGAGAAGACCCCAACCGAGCCCGCATCCGACGGAGACGAGGATACCGACAATCGCAGTTCCCCATCCCGAATCGCCCATGGCCTGCATCACTTTTGCCGCCACGACTCCGGAGAAGACAAGGTTGGATCCAACGGACAGGTCGATGCCCGAGGTGACGATGACGAAAGTCATGCCAATACCCAGGACACCCAGGATGGAGACATTCTGGATGATCTGGCGGACGTTGCCCCAAGTCGGAAACACGTCCGGCGCCAGCGCTGTGAAGGCCAGGAAGATGACCATCAGAACAAGCAGGATCTGGAACGATTGAACGTGGAGAACTCGTCGGAGGGTGTGTGCGCGTGAAATCTCGGGTGCCGTCCCGGCTGTCCGGGGTACGGCCTTGGTTGTGGTCATGAGTGTGCTCCATCAAGTGCGCCGGTCATTGCTCCGACTAGTTCTTCCACAGTCGTTTTCTTCGCCTCGTAGGTAGCCACCCGGCGTCCGAGCCGGAGGACCTGGATCCGGTCGGCTACATCGATGACGTGCGGCATCGAGTGGCTGATGAACACGACGCCCACACCTTTGTCACGGACCCGCCGGATCGTCTCGAGTACGTTTTTTGTCTGCACGACTCCCAGCGCGGCTGTCGGTTCGTCCAGGAAGATGACACCCTTGGCCCAGGCAACAGCCCGTGCAATGGCGATTGCCTGCTTCTGGCCTCCCGACATGCTGCCAACTGGGTCGGACAGGCTTCGAACCGTAGCCCCAAGTTCATCGAAGGCTTCCCGTGATTTGGCAAGCATCGTCCTGTTGTCCATGAACCCGAGCCGCCCTTGAAAGCCGGGCTTGGGGATTTCGCGGCCCAGGAACATGTTTTGGGCCGCGTTCAGGTGTGGTGCCAGGGCAAGGTCCTGATAGACGGTTTCGATGCCCAGGCTGCTGGCATGGCTCGGGGAAGTCAGTTCAACCTCGCCGCCGGCAAACAGGATCTTGCCGGAGTCCAAAGCAAGGTTTCCCGACAGTGCCTTTACGAGGGTCGATTTTCCGGCGCCGTTGTCACCTATGAGGGCAACCACTTCGCCTGCGTTGACATCGAAGTCGACGCAGTCGAGGGCGCGTACATTGCCAAAGCTGCGGGTGAGGCCGCGGGCTTCCAAAACGGGGATTGTTGTCATGGTGTAACACCTGTCAGCTGGTACGGGACGAATGCGGCGGCCCCGGCCCTGCAGCCGGAGACACTTCGTTGTGCTGTCACTTCTGTCTTCCTCTTCATTCAGGCCTTCGTGAAGTTCTCACGGCTGTGGGAATAGCTCAGGTCGATGATCAAATCGGCGCGTTCCCGGGTAGCAGCAACGACCGCGGCATTCCTTTGGTCGCTGCCTAGTACCCACGCTTCTGCTTCCGCGGGCGGCTTTCCAAAGGCTTCGTGGCGCCGGAGCAGCCGCAGCTGCCGCTCGTCGTCGCTTAGGTCCAGGAACCAGACCTCGTCGATCTGCGCCCGGCTCTCCCGCCAGCCTTCGGCGTCCAGGAGAAGATAATTCCCTTCGGTAATGACCACGGGAACCTCGCGGGCCACCGGGATCGCGCAGCCGATCGATTCCTCCAGGCTGCGATCAAACACCGGGGCATAGACAACCGGCTCGCCGTTCGCCTTGAGCCGGCGCAGCAGGTTGGCATATCCCCAGGGGTCAAACGTGTCCGGAGCGCCCTTGCGGTCCGTCAAGCCACGTGCAGCAAGAACTCCGTTGGCCAAGTGGAAAGCATCCATTCCGACCCGGGCAGCCTGGCCGTCCAAGGCATCGGCGATAGCCTGCGCCACAGTGGACTTTCCTGCACCCGGCGCTCCCGCAATGCCCAGGATGCGCCGGCTTCCGCTGACAGCGAGGGTACGGGCCCGCTCTACCAGCTCATCCAAGGTGCACGTCAGATGCTCGGCTTCCTGCTGGGAAACCTGGGCTCGAACTTCAGCAGTGTTCATCACTGTCTCCTCCATTGGTCATGCCACGGTGAAGAAGCTCTGCTGCTACACCCTTGAAGCGCTGCCTTGAATCAAACTCGCAGGTCTGGATCGAGTGGCTCTAACCTTCGGCTTCGAGGAACTCGCTGTGACCTGCCTTACAGAAACTTAGATGCCCCATGTCATCGATGTCAAGGAAAACCGAAAAACTCATGTCATCGATGACATGAGTTGCTTGAAGTTACTGCGAACATCGGGCAGGATGGGGTGGGCGGCGGATTGTCACCGATGACATCTTTTGCAGTGGAGGTGTTCCCGCTTTCGAACAGCCCAGCCTGTAGGGTGTGCCCAGCGAACAATGAAGGAGCCGAACCGTGACTACGATGCAGGATGTGGCCACGCGCGCCGGAGTGAGTGCCAAGACGGTTTCCCGGGTTTTTAACGACGACCCGCACGTCACGGAAGACACGCGGAAGCGCGTTCAGTCGGCAATGCGCGAACTCAAGTACGTGCCGAACATGCTCGCGCGCACCTTCCGCGAGGGCAAATCCGCCGTCATTGGCATCGCTGTGCCTGATGTCGCCGATCCTTTCTTCGCTGCCGTCACGAAGGGGATTGAGCTGGCGGCACGCGAACACGACATGGCCATCGTCGTGACCAGCCTCGGGGATAGCCCGTCCCTGGAGCAAAGCATCATTGAAGCGACGGTCCGCCGCCAGATCGACGGCCTCATTATCGCCCCGATCGCAGCCGATCAGTCCTACCTCGCCCGGTGGCAGGACAGCTTCCCCATCGTCTTCATTGACCGCGTACCCACCAAGCTCAACGCCGACTACTTCGTCGAAGACGACTTCGGCGGCGCCTTCGAAGCGACGCAGCACCTCATTTCCCACGGCCACCGCCGCATCGCCATCGTCGGAGACTCACCGGACGTCCCCACCACGAGGCTGCGCCTGGAAGGCTATCGTGCCGCCCTTGACGATGCCGGTTTGGCGATCGACGAGGATCTGATTGTGCTTGGGTCGCGCGACGCGGACGCTGCCGCCCAGGTCTGCAAGACCCTGCTGGCACTGAGCGATGCGCCTACGGCTATCTTCTCCTCCAACGCGCGGTTCTCAACGGGCGTTTTCCCGGCCCTTCAGGCTTTGAAAAGAAGCGACATTGCGCTCATCAGTTTTGGCGACTTTCCCATGGCGGATGTCCTCCAACCCTCAGTGTCAGTCATCGACCAGAACCCTCGTCAGGTCGGACGGATTGCTGCCGAGCGCATCCTCGCCCGAATCGCGACGCCCGACAAGAGGTTCCGGCGTAAAAACGTCATTCCCGTCAGGCTGATCGAGCGCCAGTCTTGCCAGCCGGCCCGAGCGGTGTTGGCATCCGCCGTCGCAGTCTGACGCCTCAAGATTCCACACGAATCCGTCCCGCACCAACAATCAGCAGCTAAGGGACGCACAAGCACCTTTGAGTGAGTGTCACTTTGTTGAGGTTTCCCCTGACACCTGAGATCGAAACGCCAGGGTGCGGTGGATGCCTGTGTGGTCAAGGGCGCCGTCGCCCTGGGCCACCATCTCGTCGAACAGCCCCGTCACCGTAGTGCTCAGCGGCAGTTCAAGGCCTCCTGCAGATGCCGCATCCTGGATGAATCTGAGGTCCTTCAGTTGGTTCTTGGCACTGCCGCCGCCGTCGAAGTCGTTACTGATCCATCGGTGGCCCTTCTGCCGGAGGACAGCGGAATCGGCCAGCCCGCCCTGCAGCAGCTCGAGCATGACCGCCAGATCGAGACTTCCGCTTCGGGCCAGAAGCATGGCTTCCGAAACTGCAGTCACCGTTGCGGCGACAACGATCTGGTTGCACGCCTTGGCGAGAGCCCCCGAGCCGCTCGGGCCCATGTACCGGACGGTAGTGCCCATGGCCCTGAGAGCGGGCTCCACCGAGTTCGCTGCGTTCTGGTTGCCACCGACCATGATGCTGAGGGTGCCGCTCTCCGCGCCGACGGTGCCGCCGCTGACCGGCGCATCAAGGACCGTGACCCCGTGCTCCCGGAGCATACGGTCAGCAAAGGCCGCGACGGCGGTCGGCGAAACCGTCCCGTGAACCACGAGGACCGGACGCGTGATGCCTTTTGCTGCCCAGCCGGCGAGCAATCCATCTGGTCCGGGGATCAGCGATTCGACCTGTTCCAGATCTGGCAAGACCGTGAGTACGACGTCGGACGCGGCGTCAGCCGGTGATGTGGCGGCGCGGGCACCCAGCGCGATCAGGGGTTCCGCTTTTGCGGACGTCCGGTTCCAGACGGTGAGATCGCCGCGAAGGTCCAGAAGTTTGCGGGCCATGGGCCCGCCCATGGGGCCGAGCCCCAACAGGGCGAGCGAGGGTCGCGGGGCGTCGATCATGGTCAGGTCCTTTGGTTTGAAGCGGGCGTGGAACTTAAGTGGAACCGGTACACTTTTGTGCCATGCAGGCGGTCACGTGTAAATCGAGGGCCAGCAGCTGCGCCCCCACCACCAGCCAGCGGCGAGGGTGGGGCAGCGGAAAATCTAGGAGCGCGGCTTCGGTCGCGCCACACTGGACCGTTCGAGGAGTTCCGCGTCGACACGGATCACCGTCGGCTTTCCGGAGCTATTCCCGTTCGCGTTGGACAGTGCCAACTGCACGGAGTGCCGGGCCAGAAGATCGATGGGCTGCCGGACAATCGTCAGCGGTGGCGTCATAAGTTCGGTCCACGGGGAATCCTCAAACACGATGACCGACAGGTCCCCCGGAATTGAAACCCCGGCATGCGCAAGGCGCCGGAGTACGGCCGTCACCTGAGCGGTGTTGGCCACCACCACCGCGGTGGGCGGATCCTCCAGGTTGAGCAGAGCCGTCATGGCATCGCCGCCGGCGGCACCCCGGAATGGTGTGGAGCGGATCAGAACGTCATCCTGATCCAATCCGGCCGCTTCCAAGGCTTCGCGATAGCCCGCGATCCGGTCCCGCCCGGTTGTCGATGACGCAGGGCCCGAGACTATGGCGATGCGGCGATGCCCATATGCTGCCATCAGGGCCGTGGCCGACCGCGCCGACTCGATGTTGTTGATGGTCACGACGTCCACCGCCGGCAGCGCCGGGATAGAGCGGTCAACAAAGACCACATCAGTGCCCATATCCTGGAGCTTTTTCCAGATTTCCACATTGTTCCCCGTGGGAGTGGCAATAATCCCGCTGACCCGGCGCTCAATAAGCGTGGAGAGACGTTCCGACTCGAGCTGGTCGTCCTCCTGTGTTGTCATGAGAAGCACCTGGATCCCGCGGGAGTGAGCCTCCTGCACCACCTGGTCTGCCAGCCGGGCGAAGAAGGGGTTGGAGACGTCAGCCAGGAGCAGACCCAGCGTCGTAGGCGGTCCATGCTTCAGCTCCCTGGCTGCGGTACGGGGGTGGTAGCCAAGGGCTTCCATCACCTCGCTCACCCGACCCCGGGTTGCCGCTGCCACGGGACCCGAGCCAGGGTTGAGGACCCGGGAGACGACGGCGACAGACACCCCCGCGGCGGCGGCAACATCGCGTATGGTCGGCTGCTTCTGCACGTGTACTCCTTGATCGGCTGCTGCGGCTCTTCCGGAACCTCCGGCAGGAACTTTTTCAGACTAGGGTATTGACCTCGTCGAGCAGGTGTGACATAAAAGTGTAACCGGTTCCATTATGTTTACTTCGGAGCCGGTTTGTCCACTGCAGCACCGCCCGGATTCAGCCAGCACACCCAAGCCAGCCACCCGAGCGTCACTTCACGTCAACGCTGCGGCGGACCCGATGCTTTCCGCCGGCCATCCAAACGGGATAGAGCCGCACCCATTGAAAGGTAGTTATGAACCTGCACAAACTTCTGACCCAGCGTGAGGCCGAAGGCGCCCCAATCCGCGTGGGACTGATCGGCGCCGGTCGTTACGGCACGATGTACCTGGCACAGGCCCGCAATATCCCGGGCATCCATGTTGTAGCCATCGCCGATATCAACGCCGAACGCGCAAAGGGCGCACTGAAGCTGGTCGAGTGGCCCGAGGAAGCATTCGTTGAGGACATCGAGACCGCAATTGCTACAAGGGCCACCACCGTCGTCACCGATGCGTCTCTCCTGTTCGACGCCGACCTGGACGTCATCGTGGAGGCCACCGGCAACCCGATCGTTGGCATCAACCATGCCCTGCGGGCCATCGAAACCGGCAAGCACATCATCATGGTGACCGTCGAAGCCGATGCCCTCGCCGGTCCGGCCCTGGCCAAGCGGGCCCAGGAGGCCGGCGTCGTCTATTCACTGGCCTACGGCGATCAGCCCGCGCTGATCTGGGAACTTGTCGATTGGGCAAGGACCTCCGGCTTTGATGTCGTGTGCGCAGGCAAGGGTGCCAAATACCTCCCCCACTACCACCAGATGAACCCGGACAACGTGTGGGAGAATTGGGAATTCTCGAAGGAACTGACAGACTCCGGCCAGCTCAACCCATACATGCACACGTCCTTCCGTGACGGCACGAAAGCTTCGATCGAGATGGCGGCTGTGGCCAACGCGGCGGGCCTGCGCCCCTCCGATGAAGGACTGACGTTCACCCCCGGTAACGTGGAAGAGATCGCCACCATTTGCCGCCCCTCGGCCGACGGCGGCGTGCTGAGTAATATCGGAAGCGTCGACGTTATGTCCAGCGTGACCCGTGACGGCGATTGGATCCCTCACAACACTCAGGAAGGCGTCTTCGTCGTGGTGAAGGCCACCAACAAGTACGTCTCCGACTGCTTCCAGGAATACCCCTGGCACCCGGATCCCACCGGCCAGTACGCCGCCCTCTACCGTCCGTACCACTACGTCGGCCTGGAGCTCAACATCTCCATCGCCAACGCAGTATTGCGTGGCGTGGCCACCGGCGCCCCGGAAGGCTTCTACGCCGACGTCGTCGCCTGCGCCAAGAAGGACCTGCACGCCGGGGAAATCCTCGACGGCGAGGGTGGCTTCACCGTCTGGGGCAAACTGATCTCTGCCGAAAAGTCCGTCCGGGACGGCGCCCTTCCGGTCGCCATGGCCCACCACGTCAAGCTCGTCAACGACGTACCTGAGGGCGGCATCGTGCGCTGGGACGACGTCGAAATCGACACCTCCCTGGAGGAAGCCCTGAAGCTGCGGCGCGAGACGGAGGCCCTCGCACTCGACGTGGTGCCCGCGGCATGATCGACCGCCGCACTTTCCTGGGCGCCGCGGCCGCGAGCATGCTGCTCGCCGGCTGCGGTGCCAGCCCGGGAATCGACCCCAACCGTGCCGCCTCGGCCGGAGGCACCTTGAAGTTTGGCAGCTGGCAGTGGCTCGAGCCCGGCCGCGGCGAGGCGATGTGGCAGGCGATCCAGGCCTACAAGGAAGCCAACCCCTCCGCGAGCCTGGCCCAAAGCACCACGCCGTTCCTTTCCTTCGCGGACAAGCTCAACACCGAGCTCGGCGGCAAGGGCGGGCCGGACATCTTCGTCGTTCAGGACGTCAACTTCTACCCGCTGGCCGACGCCGGAATCCTGGCTCCGCTGAGCTCCGTCATCTCCTCCCACAAGGGCAACCCGTTCAACCACACCAACAAGTCCGGGCTGGTCAACGGCGTACAGTACGGAATCACCTGGGAACGGCTGAACTGGAACTTCTTCTGGAACCGCAACATCCTGGAAAAAGCCAACGTAACCCCGCCGGAAAACGTCGCGGAACTGATCGCGGCGGCTACCAAAATCCGGTCCGCCACCGGCCTGGACGGGTTCGGCGTCCGTCACCAGATGACGGAATTCGATTCCTGGTTCATGGACTTCGATGTGTGGACCTACGGGCACGGCGGATCATGGTCGGACGGCTCCCGCCCGACGATCGACTCCGCCGAAAACATCGCCGGCGTCGAGGCCTTCGGCGAAATCTACCGCTCGGGTGCGATGCCGATCGGTGACGACGCGTCCACGATGCGCACGAAGTTCCGCGAAGGCCGGCTTGGCATGATGATCGACGTCTCCTCAACAGTCGCCGGCATCCTGCGGTCTTCCAAGGCACTGACGTCGGCCGATATAGGATTCGCCGAACGCATTCCGCTCCCCCAGCCGTCCGCGCACCAGGAAATCGTGCTGGCGGTCAACGGGTACAGCAAGAACAAGAACCTGGCTGTCGACTTTGTCGGCTGGGTGGGCTCCGATGAAGGTCAGGCGGCGCTCCGAAAGGCCATGGGCCCCTCCACCCTGGCCACCGATGTACCGCTGGCCCCCGACTATGCCGCAGCCAACCCGTGGGCAAAATCGTTCATCGACCTGGCCTCGCAATCGAGGAGCCCGCTCATCCGGGGCTACGAGGCCCAGACGAAAGCCATCATGCGCGAAGTCATGACGCAGGTGGAACGCTACCTCGTAGACGGTGGTGACGCCGCGGCGGCGCTCTCCACCGCACAGAAACAAGTAACTCAGCTTCTTGGCTGAGTGAACCAAAGCAAAGGACCCGGGCAATGACGCTCCGAACTTCGATCTCCCCACCCGCCGTGGCACCGACCCAGATACAAGATGCCCCGTCAAGGCACCACATGTGGCAGAGGATCTCGCCATACATCTACATCGGTCCGGCAGTTATCTACCTGCTCGTCTTCATGATCATCCCCGTAGTGCAGGGCATTCAGCTCAGCTTCACCAAGACCCCGCTCGTCAGGCCCGACGGCGGAACGGGCGTCGGGCTGGAGAACTACGCCCGGCTGCTCAGCAGCCCGCAGTTCTACAATTCACTCGGCGCCACCATCCTGTACACCGCCGCGACGGTCCTCTTCGCCGTGGCCATCGGCGGAGGATCAGCTCTGCTCCTGAACCGGGCTTTCAAGGGACGCACCATCGTCCGGGCAATCATCACGTTGCCCTGGGCCGTCCCTACGGTGGCTACCGCGCTGATCTTCAGCTGGATTTTCAACCGGTCCGACGGTGTCCTGAACGAAGTCGTCGGAGTGTTCGGCATCGGCCAGCAGGGCTGGCTCGTGGATCCGAAATTCGGTATGGCCGCCGTCGTGCTGACCTCAGTCTGGAAGGTCATGCCGCTTGTCATGCTCGTGGTGCTGGCGTCACTGCAATCAATCCCGAGCGAACTCTACGAAGCCACCCGCATGGACGGTGCCGGGGCCCTGGAAACGTTCAAGGCCGTCACCTGGCCACACATTGCCCCCACCGTCAGAGTGGTCACACTGCTCATGACGATCTGGTCGATCCGGCGTTTCGAGATCATCTACCTCCTGACCGGAGGCGGCCCTGTGGACAGCACCAACACCCTCGTCGTCAACGTCTACCGTCAGGCTTTCAGCAACCAGGAACTGGGCCGCGCGGCAGCAATTGGCGCCCTCGGCCTGGTCCTGTCCCTGCTCGTCACGGTTGTCTACTTCATGATGGAACGGCGCAATGCCGTAAAGGAGGCGTAGAGCAAATGACTACGAAAGAAGCATCACCAATCCCCCAGACAGCCCCTCACAAGCGGCGGCTGAAGGCGCCAGGTTCACGAAACTTCAGCAAGCCCGTCCGTTTCGTCATGCTGGCCGCTCTGGTCTTGTTCTCGGGCTTCCCGCTCTACTGGATGCTGAACACTGCACTCAGCCAGGACTCCGAACTTTACGGCCAGGCCCAAGGCTGGTGGCCGCACTGGGAACGGCTAGCAGACCTGGGCGACGTCATCGGCAGCGTCCCGATCTTCAAATGGCTGACCAACTCCATGGTCATCGCCGGCGGAACCACGCTGCTCTCCCTCGTCTTCGCGGTGCTGGCAGGCTACGCACTGTCAAGGTTCAAGTTCCATGGCAAGGGGGCGGCAGGGTTCCTGCTCTTCGCAACGCAGATGCTGCCCGAGGCGCTGCTCGTAGTCCCCATCTACGCACTGTTCGCGTCGCTGGGTCTGCTCAACGGAATGGGCGGCCTGATCCTCGCCAACGTTGCCTTCACCATGCCGGTGAGCGTCTGGATCATCAAGGGAGCCATCGATGCGATCCCCTACGAAATCGAAGAGGCCGCTGCCGTTGACGGGTGCCCGCGCGTCACCATCCTGTCGCTGGTTCTCACGCCACTGATTCTTCCCAGCATCGCCGCGGCTGCCGTCATCAACTTCTTCGACGGGTGGAACGAGTTCCTCCTGGCCAAGACGTTCATTGCCGAACGTGACCTCTGGCCGGCGTCCGTGGGCCTGGCCTCCTTTGTCGGCCAGTATCTGACTTCACTGAACTCCGTCATGGCTGCAGCATTGCTGTTCACCCTCCCGGCGTTGATTTTCTTCCTTCTTGTCCAGCGTCGCATCGTCTCGGGCCTCACGGCCGGCTCAGTCAAAGGTTGATCATGGCAAAGCTCTCACTACGCAACATCAGCAAGCGCTTTGGGGACACCCAGGTCATCCACGACTTCAGCGCCGAGGTGGACAACGGAGAATTCCTCGTCCTGCTCGGCGCGTCGGGATCCGGAAAATCGACGCTGCTCCGCATTATTGCCGGGCTCACCGATGCCAGCGCGGGCGATGTCATCTTCGACAACCTCCGCGTGAACCGTCAGAGCCCGCGCGAGCGCGACATCGCCTTTGTGTTCCAGTCCTACGCGCTCTATCCGCACCTGACAGTCCGCGAAAACATCGCGTTCCCGCTGGCTCTGGACAAGTTCAAGGCTTGGCACCACATTCCGGGCGTCAGCACCATCGCACGCCGCATCTTCGGCGCGTCCAAGGACATCGTCAAGCAGGTCGCCGATGTCACCTCAATGCTGGAGCTGGACGACTACGCCAATCGCAAGCCCGGCGGGCTCTCCGGCGGCCAGCGCCAACGTGTGGCCCTGGCACGGGCCCTGATCCGCAACCCGTCAATGTTCCTGCTCGACGAACCGCTGTCCAACCTCGACGCCAAGCTCCGCGCGGAACTCCGTGGCGAAATCGTCCGGCTCCATAGGCTCACCGGGAAAACCTTCGTTTACGTCACGCACGACCAGGTTGAGGCCATGACCATGGCCACGCAGATCGTCATTCTCCACAACGGCATCGTGCAGCAGCACGCCACACCGCAGGAGATCTACACCCGCCCCGCCAACACGTACGTTGCCCGCTTCATCGGCAGCCCACCCATGAACCTCATGGCCGCTGCCGTGACCGACGGGCAGCCTGCACTTGGCGGAATGCGGCTCCCGGCGCCCGAAGGGCTCCGGCTCGGGACCGGCGCCGTGACCCTGGGCCTGCGGCCGGAGCACCTCACGGTCTCTGCCGACGTCGACGGCCCGGGTCTGGCCGGCACCGTCCGGAGAATCGAAGACCTCGGCGCGGACACCCTGATTGGTGTCCAACCCGGCCCTGCCCTCGGCCTGAAAATGTGGGAGCTCAACCAGGACGACCTCATCTGGATCCGTCAGACCGGACAAACGCGCCTGATGACCGGAGATCCCTGCACGGTGGCACTCGAGGCCAGAATGGCCAGCTACTTCGACAGTGATACCGGCGCGAATCTGGCACCATCCGATCAGGTCTCAGACGCCGGGATGCTGCCAGCGCGTGGCTAACCTGCGCCGCCTTGATCACATCTCAACTACAAGGAAAGACACCATGACCATCATTGTCACCGCAGCATTCACTCCCAAGGACGGCACCTACGATCAGGTGGTCGCCGCACTCTCACCCGCCATTGCAGAGGTGCACGAAGAACCGGGCTGCCTGCTGTACGCCATCCATGAATCACCCAATGGCCAGATCATGATGATTGAAAAATGGGAAAGCGCCGAGCTGCTCGACGCCCACGGCGCGGGGGATCCGGTCAAACGGCTCAACGCCTCACTCGAAGGGCTCCTTGCCGAACCCGTAGAGGTCACCCGCCTAGTGCCTATCCGCGCCGGCACCACCCTGCAGGGCGCACTCTAGGTAGCCAGCGACACCGTCCAGCGGACGACGGCGGGACCTCCCGCCGTCGTCCGCTTGCGTTTAGTGCCGGTCCCCTGCGCCAGAGGGCCCAGCTGAGGCGGGTCGCCAGCTGTCCAGCTTGAGAAGCCGCGCGGCATTTCCGCCGAAGATCTGCTGAAGCCCGGCGGCGGGCATTCCCATTTCCCAGCAGATCCTGAGCTGGTCCACGAGGTACCGCCGCGCGAAGCCGCGCGGGAACCACGACGAGTCCGAGCCGAAGATGATGCGTTCGGATCCCATGGTTTCGTAGAAGCGGCGGAAAAGGTCCTCCAGGGTCAGCCGCTGCGCCATGTATCTGACCCACTGGTTGGAACCGGAGGTGTCCACCACCACGTTGGGGCAGGCCCACATCAGGAAGAGCACCTCCTGGACGTGCTGGATGCCGAAGTGCGGGATCACGAAGGTGACTTCCGGGTACCTCTTGGCGGCGCGTTCGAGACTGGCGGGGTTGCTGTAGGCATTCTGCGCGATGCCGCCCGCTGATCCGCAGTGGCCGAAGTGGATCAGAACGGGGACGTTGTTGCGGGACGCGACGTCCCACACGGGGTCTGCCGCCGGATCGTCCATCCGGGACGAAGCGAGGGGCGCGAACAGTTTCAGCCCCCGAAGTCCCCGTGCCACCCCGGCTTCAAACTCCCGGGCAGCTCCCGGCGCGAACGGGTCCGCCATAGCGGCCAGGCCCAGGAACGTTCCGGCGCCGCGGGCAACCAGGTCCACCATCGCATCGTCACCGCCGGCGGTGACGATGGCGGCATGTTCGATCCCGTTGTCGGCTAGCTCCCTGGTCCAGAGGTCCGCTTCCGCCTCCCAGCCGGCATCCGCCGACAACGGTTCGGGGTCGGCAAAGTCCCAGCTCCGGCGCCACTGGGCCGAGGTCCTGGCGACGGCGGCGGACCGGACGGCCTGACCGGCGTCGTATTCCTCGCAGCCGTTTCTGGTGTCGGCGCCGCCGTCCGGCCCGAACTGGCCGCCTGCCAGGGAGCGGGTCAAGGGGTCGTGGGGCATCCGGAAATGCAGATGGAAGTCGATGATGGAAAGCCCCTGGACGGTGGGGCGGCCATTGATGATGTCCGTTTGCACTGTGTTTCCCCTCAGCTCAGTGTCGCGGTTGGAAGTACGACGGCGGCCCGGCGTTCCGGTGCGGTGGCCACCATTTCGGTGGCGTAGCCGACCCCGGATGCCAGGGCGTCCGGCCAGACTGCGCCGCGTGCGGCTGACACGAGGAATGCCGCGTTGAACCCGTCCCCCGCCCCCGTTGAATCGACCACGTCAACGCGTGCCGCCGGCTGGGCGGACCATCCCCCGTCAGGAGAGGCCAGGCCAGCGCCGCGAGCGCCCATCTTGACCGCAACGAGCGTATTCGTGGTCACGGACAACCGGCGGGCGGCCCGCTCGGTGTTCCCGTCATCCATCAGGCCGTGCAGTTCGTCGTCGTTGGGCAGGAAGATGTCCACCAAGGCAAGGGCGCTGAGCACTTCCTGCCGCGTTGCCGGGGTCCATCCCTCCGGCGGCCAGCCGGTGTCCAACACCGTCCGGGCGCCCGACAGTCCGGCCCGTCCGAACAGTTCCGCTGACGCGGGGCCGCGCATCCCGGGCAACAGGAAGTAGCCGGCCAGGGCGACGTACCTGCTGGAAAGCATGTCTTCCGTGATGTCGTCAGGAGTCATCGACGCCATGGCGCCCAGGGAGGAAATGAACGCACGGTCGCGCCCCGGAGCCTCCATGGCAACGGTGATGCCGCTGGGTTCACCCGGGGTCCGAAGAAGCCGCACCTGGAGCGACGGCAGCCGGAGTTCCGCTTCCAGGACCATCACCGACGTGTCGTCGCCAACGCGGCTGACCAGGATGGTGGGGAAGTCCAGGCCGGCGCACCGGACAGCGAAGTTTCCCGCCGAGCCGCCCAGCCGGAGGGAAACCGAGGACACCACGCGCTCGGTTCCCGGCTCGGGCAGGTCCCGGGTGTCGGCCACCACAACATCGATATTCGTGTTCCCGATGATGGTGATTCCTTCAGTCACCAATGGCCTCTTCCGGCGTCCGCGGCGGCTGCCATCAGCCGTTCCCGGGCCGAGTCAATCAGGCTCCGTCTGCGTTGGACGTCACGGCCGAAAGCGTCTGCGCGCTGCTGTGACTCGGCGGCGTTGCGGCGTACGGCCTCGCTGCCGGGACTTCCGTCCTGCGTCCGGGCTAGGATCAGTTCCGGCTGCTGTCCGGCGCTCAGTGTCGTGGCCACCAGCTCCTCTGCGGCGTCGATGCCGGCGTCCGCGAAGGCCTTCGCGACTCCGTCCGCGGTCCAGTCCGCCGGCGCGTCGGCGCGCACCAGCCGGCCGACGACGTCGTGGGCCGTCCGCCAGGGGATTCCTCGCGCGGCGAGCGCCTCCGCAACGGCGGTGGTGGTGGCCCCGGAGGCGACGATTTTCGCATGGTCCGGCAACTGGAGCACCTTCAGGTCCAGCAGCAGCCCGTCCATCATCCGCATAAAACGGACCACGCGTTCCCCGGCGCGCCACAGGTGCTTTTGCACATCAGTGGTGGCGTTGTTGGAGTCCTCGTACCAGGCGGAGCCGATGTTCGCGTACGTGGCTGCCATATCGGCTGCGGTGACACCGGCCATGGACACCATGTGCTCCAGCACCACGGGGTTCTTCTTCTGCGGCATGATCGACGAGCCTTGCGTGTAGGCCGTTGGCGTTTCCACCCATTTGAAGGTCATCCACTCAAGCAGCACCCGGGCGAAGCGGGCGCCAGTGGCGGTGATGCGGGCCTGGACCGCGGCCAGCCGCATGAAGTGCTCCGCTCCCGCCACGGCCTCGTAGCTGGAGGTGAAGCTGGAATCGAAGCCGGTGAGCTCGCCGACCATCAGCGGGTCGATCGGCAGGTCGGTGCCGGTGAACGCCGCCGATCCCAGCGGCGAAACGTTCAATTCATCATAGATGCTGAGCATTTCCTTTGCCTGGCTGAGCATCGCTTCGGAGAGACCGGCGAGGACGTGGCCGATCGTCGTCGGCTGGGCGGGGCGGCGATGGGTGAACCCGATGATCAGGCTGTCCGCGTTCGCGGCGGCCTGAACGGCCGCGTCCTTGGCCGCCTGGACCACCAGGGCGGCCTGGTCCAGCAGTTGGCGGCGGAGGACCATCCGGAACACGCCGGCGTCGAGATCGTTCCGGCTCCTGGCCAGCTGGACGTCGAGTTCAGAGGTTGGGATCCCGCACTCGGCGGCGAGTTGCTGCTCCAGGAAGTAATACGGATCCTCGACGCTGCCATCGAAAACGTAAGCCTGTTCGCTCGATTCGGTCCTTGCCCACAGGGTCAGCAACCCCTTCAGCAGGAGTTCCCCCCGGCCACGCGGCAGGATGCCCTGCCGGGTCAGCATCAGGACGTGGGCCAGGCTTGCTTCGACCATGCCCGGGTAGATGTGCGGTGCTGCTTCGTAGAAGGCGTCCCGCAGGTGGTTGTCCCAGTAGATGCTGAGGTTTTCCTGGTCCTTGAGGTCGGGGCGCGGCATGGACGGATCGGTTGCGGTGTTCATTCGTATCTCCGGTTCCATGGATCAGGTGGGTGTGGGGGCCATAACGGGAGTGAGGGGCGCGCCGGCGGGCCGCTCGCCCCGTGCCTTCCTGTCGCGGCGGGGTGTCTCCAGCCGTTGGGCGATGACCAGCACGATGAGGATCAGCGCCATCTGAAGCGTGCCGTAGGCCGCGGCCGTGCCGAACTCGTTGGAGTAGATGCGGTTGTAAATCTCGACGGACAGCGGGGCGTAGCGGGCCGGGTAGACCACCACGGAAGCCACGTACTCACCGAAGCCCTGGATGAACGCCATCAGCGCACCGGCCAGGATGCCGCGGGACATCAGGGGCACCGTCACGGTCCGCAGGGCACGCCAGGGACCCGCGCCAAGGTTCCGTGCTGCTTCCTCGACGCTGGGGTCGATCTGGGCCAGCGACGCGTTGGCGGAGCGGAACACCAGGGGCAGGAAGCGGACGAAATAGGCCACCGGGAGGATCCACAGGGATCCGATCAGTACCTGGCCGAGATTGAACGGGCCCGGGGTGGCGAAGGCCGTCACGATGTTGACGCCGATGACGGTGCCGGGGAGCGCCCACGGGAGCATCACCATCACATCGAGCAAACCCCTGCCCGGGCCTTTCCACCGGGTGACCACCCAGGCGGCGAGGACACCGACCAGGATGCAGCCGATCATGGCCACGAAGGACATCTGGGCACTGACCAGGATGGGGCGCAGCGTGACGGGGTCCGTAAAGATCCGGGTGAAGTTGTCCAGGGTGTAGTCCGGCGGAAGGATCTGTGTGGTCCACGACCCGTCCACGGTGAAGGACAGCAGGGCGATCGTGGCCGGCGGCGCCATCAGGAACAGGACCAGCAGCAACGATCCGACCCCGGCAAGGGTGCGGGGCAGCACACCATGAAGGACCTTCACGGCCTGGGGCGTCCCCTTGGAGGAACCACGGTGGAGGCGCCGGTTTTCGTACCAGCGCATGGCCAGCAGGAAGAAGATTGACACGACGGAGAGGACAACGGCCTGGGCCGCGGCGACATCGTACGCGCCGCTGGTCCGTGAGGCGACGATCTGCATGGTCAGGGTCTGCACGTTGTAGAACTGGGGCGCGGTGAAGGATGCCATCGAGACCATGAAAGTCAGCAGCGTTCCGGAAACCAGCGCCGGGGTGAGCATGGGCAGGAGAACCGTGCGCCACATGCGGAAGCGGTTCGCGCCCAGGTTCAGCGCTGCCTCCTCCATGGAGGCGTCGGATCCGGCCAGCGCCGAGGAGACGGCGAGGTAGAAATAGGGATACATGGTCATGGTGTGGACCAGGAGCACGCCCCAGACGCCGTTGGCGGAGACCGCCGCGGCGTCGGCGCCGAAGTAGCGCTCCAGGAAGCGCGGAACAATGCCGCTTTCGGCGTACAGGAAGTAGAAGGACACGGCGCCGATCAGCGGAGGCAGCGCCATGGGCAGCAGCGCAAAGAGCCGCAGGACCTTTCGGCCCGGAAAATCAAAGCGCGACAGCAGGACAGCGAGCGCCGTGCCGAGTACGCCCGTGGTCAGAACCGATCCCACGGAGATGCCCACCGAGAGGCCCAGCGCGTTTGCTGACGAGCCGCTGAGGAATCCCTTGTACGCGCTTCCGCCCCCCTCGGCACTGGTGGTGGCGGTGGCAAGCATCGGCACCACGATGTACACCAGGAGCACCAGCACCACCGGGGCGGCGAGGAAGTAGACGAACCGGTCCGACGACGTGAGGGAGGACCGGTTCCGCAGCCTCGGAACGGCGACCGTCACGGCTCCACCAGCCACACGCGGTCCTGGTGCGGTGCCATTGATACGAGGTCCCCGGGTTCGGCACGGTCCACGGTGTCCGGCGCAGAGACAACGATCTGCTCGCCGTGCCAGTCGATCTCGTAGATATTGACCGCGCCGGTGAACTCCGCGGTAAGGACCCTCCCGCCGAGTTGGCCCGCCGTCTCCTTCCCCGGGCTGACGGTGAGGCCGATGGATTCCGGCCGGAGCGACACCGCGGCCTTATCCCCGGCAGAGACCCGGGCCGAGATCGACCCCTCCACCCGGGGTGTTTTGAGGACTGTGCCGTCGGCCAGGCTGATGCTGACGGAGCCGCCGTCGACGCCGCCGTCCACACCCAGCACGGTACAGGGCAGCACGTTGGAGCGGCCGATGAATCTGGCGACGAATGCCGTGGCGGGGCGGTTGTAGACCTCGCGGGGTGACCCGACCTGATGGAGCTCGCCTTCATTAAGCACCGCCACGCGGTCGCTCATCGCCATGGCCTCGGCCTGGTCATGGGTGACGTAGAGGCACGTGGTGCCTGCCGCCTTCTGCGTGGACCTGATTTCCGTACGCGTTTCCTCGCGCAGCTTCGCGTCCAGGTTGGAGAGCGGCTCGTCCAGCAGCAGGGCCGCCGGGCGGATCACCAAGGCCCGGGCCAAAGCCACGCGCTGCTGCTGCCCGCCGGAAAGCATGTCGATCCGGCGGTCGCCGAACTCCTGGAGTCCCACCTGGGCGAGTGCCTCGTCGATCCGCCTGTTTTTGTCCTGCTTGGGCACATTGCGCGCATTCAGGCCGTAGGCAACGTTTCCCCGGACGGTCATGTGCGGGAACAAGGCGTAGTTCTGGAAGACCATGCCGGTGTCCCGCTTGTTCGGTGCCGTGTTGGTGACGTCCTTGTCGCCGAAGTGGATGCTTCCGCTGGAAGGCTGGATGAATCCTGCCACCATCCGCAGCGTTGTTGACTTGCCACAGCCGGAAGGACCCAGCAGGGTGAAGAATTCGCCGTCCTCGATGGTGACCGTGAGGTTCGATACCGCCGGCTTGGCCCCCGGGTACTGCTTGCTGATGGCGTTGAGGAAGACGCGTGTCATGGTTGCTCCACAGGGGTGGTAGTTGTGTGCTGGCCGTGGGGTGGTTCGGCGGGGCAGCCGGTGGCCGCCCCGCCGTGCGCGGTGCTATTTGTTGCCTTGGCCCTTGATGTTCGCGGCCCAGTAAGCGCTCCATTCGGGCTCGCTCTTGTTGACGCGTTCCCAGTTGACCTTCATTTCCTTCAGGTCCAGGTCAGCCAGCCAGGACGGTTCCTTGGGCAGTGAGATCGTCGGGATCTGGAAGTACGTCTCTGACAGCTTGGTCTGTTCGTCCTTGCTCATAAGGAAGGACAGGAAGGCGTCCGCTCCGGCAGGAGACGGGCCGTCCTTGATCTTTGCCACACCGTCAATGAGCATCGGCGCACCGGATGCAGGCACCACTGGTGTGAAAGGGGCCTTCTGGTTCTTAATCTGCAGCATGACATCCTGCAGGTTCCAGGCAGTCACCGCAGCTTCCTGGCGTGTGATCCTCAGGTAGAGGTCCGTCGGGTTGGCAGCGTAGACCTTGGTGTTGGCATCGAGTTTCTTGAGCCACTCGTAGCCTGCGTCGGGGCTGCCCGCGGCGTCGAATTGGCGGTCAATCATCGCCGCATAAATGCTGCGCATGGTGCCGGATGCCAGGACGTCGCGGATGGCGATCTTGTCCTTCATCGCGGGGCTGATGAGGTCATCCCAGTCCTTGGGAGCCTGGTCGGCGGTGAGCATGTCCTTGTTGTAGAAGATGACCTCGGCCAGCTTCATCTCACCTACCCAGAGGCCGTCGGCGTCGCGCTGTTCGGCGGGGACGGCGTCGATAACGTCCTTCGGCGCAGGAGACAGGACCTGCTCGGCAGCGGCCTGCTGCATCTGCTGCTGAGTGCCGCCCCACCAGATGTCGCCCTGCGGGTTGGACTTCTCGGCCTTGACGCGTTCCAGGGCCTCCTGGGCGCCAAGTGTCAGCAGTTGGACTTTGCCCGCGTACTTCGGGTTGGCCTTTTCGAAATCTGCTATCACCTCGGTAGCGAGGGCTTTGTCCCGTGCCGTGTAAATGGTCAGGGTCCCGGTGTCCTCGGCACCGGCCGACGTTCCAGAGGGCTGCGGCGAGTCGAGTCCGCAGGCAGACATTCCAAGCGTGAGTGCGAGACCACCTGCTAGCATCGCGGATCGCAATGGTCGTAACGTCATTGGTTTCTCCTAGTACTTTTGTGTGGCTGATGGCTGGAATTTGAAACTTCGTGGTTCGTTCATCCGGCGACCTCGGTGAAGAGGGTCGCGGGGCTCTTCACCACCTTCGCGATGGCGCCATGCAGGATTGCCGCCTGTCCGAGCTCTGCGAAGACGACGTCGGTCAGGGACGGCGCTGACCTCTGGACCGTGCCGCGGAGCTTTTCCCGCGCATCGCGGGTCAGGAGGACGGCGTCGCCGGAGAAGATCACACGTGCCGGGTTGACGACGCAGGCGCAGATGATGGCGGCGAAGGCCCAGGCCTGAATAACGTCATCCAGCAGCCGGACAGCCGCCGGCGAATCGGCGCTGCAGAGGGATTCAACCACCGTTTCCTCAGCGAGCGACAGACCGAGCCGCGCGCCGGACTCGCGGATGCCGGCGGCGGTCCAGCGCCGTTCGTAGTCTCCGCGTTCCCCACGCGGGCTTGCCGCCAAACCCTGCGGAAGGAAGCCGATTTCGCCTGCGGAACGGCTTGATCCCTCCAGGACCTCTCCGCCGGCGATGATCGTCGCCCCAATGCCTTCGGCAACGTGGATCAGGACCAGGTCCTCCACGCCGTTGCCCGCGCCGTCCACCCGCTCCCCCAGGGCGATGAGGTTGACGTCGTTTTCCACCGTGGTGCGGAGCCCTGTTGTGGCTTCGAGTTCGTCCACGAGGCGGAGGTGGGCAACGGGGCCGAACGCGGGCGCCAGGGCCACGGAACCGTCGGAGGCGACGACGCCGGGCAGTGCCACCACCACGTGAACGGGCGGAATCACCGCCCGGCGGTGGAGTGACATCACAGTGCTCGCCGTGCTGCCCACTGGGTCCGCGGGATCGAAATCCTGTTCAGCGGCATCCAGGCGGTTGCCGTCCAGGTCCACCAGGGCGCACCAGATCCGGGTGCCGCGGAGACCGACGACGGCGATGGTCACCGAGGAGCGGTTGAGCTCGATCAGGGTCCGCCGCCGGCCGCCGGTCGATTCCTGTTGCCCCACAACCCGCAGGTAGCCGGCCTCGCTGAGGTCCTGCACGATGCCCGTGACCGTGGAAGGGCTGTAACCGGTCCGGTGCGCCAGGTCTGTCCGGGCCAGGGGTCCTGCCTCCAGCAGGGTGCTGAAGATGGCGCTGACCCGGATTCTGCGCAGCGCATCCCTCCCCGTCGGGGCGCTGCGCTGTGATCCAGGTAACATACTTACTTTATACGGCGAATAAAGTAAGAGTGCAAGGGTGCAGGGACGTACGACGGCGGGACCTCCCGCCGTCGTCCGCTTGCCTTGGGTGCCCGGCCCGTTGAACACCGCCGTACCGTGGAGGACTTCGTCGAGATACACCTCTGTGACCGTGTCCGCGACTGACAGTTGTCAGTAAACTGGGACGCGTGACCGAGCACGAACCGGCCCCGGCCGGCGTCGCAGCGGCTCTAGGCCCGGCCGATGCCGACGCTATCGACACGTCCTTACGCAGTTCGGCACAGCCGTCCCGCACGCCCTGCCCTCTGGGGCGTGCTCATCACTCGCCCTTCGACCAGATCCGCGGAGGGGCTGCGTCACTCGGGAACCTTAGCGGCTGCCGCGCAAGGAGGGCCAGCGTGTTGAGGGTTGAATGCGCAGTGCGGCGCATCGGGTTACTGTGAGGCAGACTCCGCAGCGGGAGGAAGGCCCGTTCGGGCCCGGTGCCAGGGTGGACCCGCCAAGGCATCCCGTGAAAACTCGTTGACGGAAGAAGTGAGGGAACCGTGGGATACTCCAGGCCCCGCGACTGGTGGGACCGGTTCTTCGCCGCCGGTGTTGTCCTCAAGGGACTGGACGGCGTGGCGGAACTAACCGGCGGCTTGCTGCTGCTCTTGCTGGATCCTGCCCGGATTCACCGCTTCGTCTTGCGCCTCGCTCAGCCGGAGCTGTCCGCAGACCCGAAGGACTTCATTGCCGTCCACCTGTTACAAGCCGCCGGCACCCTGACTGGCAGCACCGTCTTCTACGCCGCGCTCTACCTTCTCGCTCACGGTGCGGTAAAGGTGGTGCTCGTGGCGGCCCTGCTAATGAACAGGCTCTGGGCCTACCCCTGGATGATCGGGGTGCTCCTGGCCTTCATCGCCTACCAGCTTTACCAGTTCGCGGTCGCGCCGACGGCAGGTCTGGCCGCCCTGACCATCTTCGACGCACTGGTCGTATTCCTGACCTGGCACGAATACGGCAGGCAGCGCCGGTACCAAGGAACCTAGCCAGCCGACCGGACAAGTGCTCCGGGCCGCCTACTGGGTTTCGCTGACAACACGCGATGAAGCTTTGACGCGACAGACGGGGCCCGGCCCAGGATCTCGTTCTGCTGCTCCAGCAGCCGGATCCGCTTCCTGGCATCCCTGCTGGCTTCGCCCGGTAGTAGGGCACGTCAGCTCCTTGTCGGGCTGGCCGACTGGGCGGTCGCTGACACCGGGGTTGGGCAACCGGTTCCTGAGAGCCTGTCTCAGTCCCTCGTAGATTCCTGAACCGCCGGGACTACTCTGAGGCATGAATAATCGAGTACAGACCTGGCACGACAAGCACAAAGCATCCCTGACACGAGGCCAGCGGGCCGCCGATGTCATGCGCAACGGCATGGGAAGCTGGCCCTTCGTGGGAAGCTTCATCGGTTTCATGCTGATTTGGGCCGCCATCAACACCTTGGCGCTGGCGAACAACGCCTGGGACCCATATCCCTATATTCTTTTGAACCTCTTGCTCTCCATGCTGGCCGGGCTCCAAGGCGCCATCCTGCTTATCGCCGCCAAGCGCCAGGATGCGATCGCCGCGGCGATGGCGCAGCACGACTACGACACCAACGTGAAAGCAAGAGAAGAGATCGAGCTTTTGCTGGCCATCAACAACCAGCAACTGGAAATCCTGCACGAGCTAAGAAGGCTGGCGACCGCAGAAGGCCTTGACCGGGACCGCAGCCCGGGCACCTGACACGCCGTTACCCTCCCAAAATTTGCGCACTTCACCGTGCGCACGGCACAACGCTGAGGTCGGTGGATCTCACCGCCGGTGTCTGGCAGTGGATGAGCATCGGGGCGGACTGGCTTTCACAGCCTCCCCAAAGGCAAGCGGTGCCCTGTTCCCATGTGGGGAGACCCTGATCAGGGTATGAGCGCATGGAGAAGAAAAATAGTTCCCGGGCTGGCAGCCGTCGCGGCGTTTCTCCTGATCGCAGCCGGCGTGGCCGGAATCGATGAAATGGCCAACGCCAAAATACCGGGTCTGGCCACCGGAACCGTCCAGACAACGACCATGAACACCGAGCCGGGACTTGAGCATGTCCTTCTGGCTGGCCTGAACCACGGCACACTTCCCGGTGGTTTCCCGAATGATGAACCCCGGGACGAAAAGTACGAGGAAAACTATCTTGAAACACTCCACTTCCGGCCACGTCCCCCGGCCTGAGAACACCGGACCACCAGCAGGCCATCGATACCGGAACGGTCTGCTGCGCAAGCTACGACTCCCGATCGTATCCCCAGTCTGGGGGCGCTGCCAGGGCCCATGCTGATCCTCGACGGCGTTGTAACGCTCATGAATAACCGGGCCATCACCATCTATCTGTGGCACAACCTGCTGCTCGTC
The DNA here is from genome assembly GCF_054510915.1 of Pseudarthrobacter arbutini. NCBI lineage: Bacteria > Bacillati > Actinomycetota > Actinomycetes > Micrococcales > Micrococcaceae > Pseudarthrobacter > Pseudarthrobacter arbutini. The sequence goes on from NZ_JBTNDQ010000009.1 coordinate 117,817, forward strand.
GCCGCAGTCCCGCTAATAGACCTCCGCTGGGACCCGACCCACAGCGAGGCCGTTCCCTGGCTGCTAGAAAGTGAAGACCTCGCCGCCCGCAGATCCCCGCGGACGTGGCCGGTAGGATCCGGCCCCGCGCCGGTTTCCGCGTGATCGACTGCCCGGCGCTGGGCCAGATAGATCACTGTGACCGTGTCCACGACCGCCACCCGTCAGTAAACTGGGACCCATGACCGAGCACGAACCGGCACCGGCCGGAGTCGCCGAGTCTCCAGGCCCGGCCGACGCTATCAACACGTCCTTGCGCAGTCCGGCACAACGGTCCCGCACGTTCGCCGGGATCCTGGTGAACACCGCCCTGGCCAACATCACCACCAGCTACCTGTGGTTCGCCCTGACGTTCTGGGTGTACCTGGAGACGCGAAACGTGATCGCCACCGGGGTGATCGGCGGCGCGTACATGCTGTTGATCGCCCTTTCCAGCATCAGTTTCGGCACCTTCGTGGACCGCTACCGCAAGCTGGCCGTGATGCGCTTCGCCGCCGGTTTCACGCTGGTGATGTTCGTCCTGTCCGGGGTTATGTTCCTGCTGACACCTGCCGCCAGCATGCTGGACCTGACACAGCCGTGGTTCTGGATCTTCGCCATGATCATCCTGATCGGCGCGGTGGTGGAGAACATGCGGAACATCGCCCTTTCCACCACGGTCACCATCCTCATCGACCCGGACCGGCGGGCCAATGCCAACGGGCTGGTGGGCATGGTGCAGGGGCTAATGTTCCTCGTCACCTCCGTGCTCTCGGGGCTGTCGGTGGGACTGCTTGGCATGGGCTGGACGATCGTCGTCGCCCTGGTGCTCACGGCGCTGGCCTTCGCGCACCTGCTGACGCTCCGCATGCCCGAGGAGGTGCGCGCGGCCGCCACGGACGCGCACGGCGGATTCGACCTCCGCGGTTCGCTCGCCGCAGTGCTGGCCATTGCCGGACTGTTCGCCCTGATCCTGTTCTCCACCTTCAACAACTTCATCGGTGGCGTCTACATGGCGTTGATGGATCCCTACGGCCTGGAGATGTTCCCCGTGGAACTGTGGGGAACCGTCTTCGCAGTCGGCGCCACCGGGTTCATCCTGGGTGGCGCTGTGATCGGCAAATTCGGGCTCGGGTCCAACCCGCTGCGCACCATGCTCATCGCGGTGATCCTGATGGGGGTCCTCGGTGCGGTGTTCACGGTGCGGGAGTGGGCATGGCTGTACATCGCCGGCATCTGGCTGTACATGGTCCTGATCCCCTTCGTGGAGGCCGCCGAACAGACGGTCATCCAGCGGGTGGTGCCCTTGCCGCGGCAGGGCCGGGTATTCGGATTCGCCATGGCGTTCGAGTCCGCCGCAGCGCCGATCACCGCATTCCTCATCGCGCCGATCGCCCAGGTCTGGATCATCCCGTACGCGCGGTCCACGGAGGGCGCCGCCCAGCTGGCCCCGCTGCTGGGCGAGGGCGTCTCCCGCGGCATCGCCCTGGTGTTCCTGGTGGCCGGGATCATCATGATCGCGGCCGCGCTGCTGGCCTTCCTGACCCCGGTCTACCGCCGCGTCTCGGCGTCGTATGCGCAGGCGGCGGCCGAAGCGCCGGAGACGGCGGAACCGTCCGCTGTGGATGAGTAGGGACGTACAGAAAGCGGACGACGGCGGGACCTCCCGCCGTCGTCCGCTTCTGTTTGGGGGCCGTTCCCCACGGCGCCAGGCACAAAACAGCATGAACTCCCTTGACGGTCAGCTTTCGGGGAGGCGTCCGGCCAGTCCTTGGAGCGACGGTTCACGGCCCAGCTCCACATGCGCGAAGGCCAGTGCCGCCGCCAGGTCCGCCTTGCCGTCATAAATGGCCTTGCACAGGCTCAGGTGCTCCGCGCACTGAACCTGGGGGTCACGGTGCCCGGTCAAGGTGAAGAGCCACTGCATCCTGCCCAACAGGGGCTTCATGGCGGACTCCAGCAGCGCGTTGCCCCCCATCGCTACGATCTCTGCATGCAGGGCCGTATTGCTGAGCGGTATCTGCGCATGGTCGTGTCGCAGGGTTGCTTCTTCTGCCTGGTCCATCATCTGCTGCAGCCGCGACGACGGCTGGCCTCCTGCGGCGGCCTGGGCGGCGAGGCGTGCGGCGAGGACTTCCAGGCTGAGCCGCACATCAAAGAGTTCGTTGACGTCGCGCAGGGTGATCTGCTTGACGGTGGCACCACGCCGGGGGGAGGCATCAATGAAGCCTTCGGCCTCGAGCTGCTGGAGGGCTTCCCGGACGGGTACCCGGGAAACAGCCAGCGTCTGGGACAGCTCACGTTCCCTGAGCCGGGACCCTGGCGCGAAGTCACCGGAGATGATCAATTCCCGGATCCGTGCCCGGGCAGTGTCAGCCGAGGACGCGGGAGCTTCCGCTTGGACTGTCATTCATGCCTCCCGTTATTGCATACTTCCGCGCTTACTCAGTTATTCAGCTCCACGCGGGTGCCAACCCCCTGATGGAGCGCAGCGTCGTACAGGAGCCGCCCGATGGCAAGATCCTGCAAACCGATACCAACCGAGTTGAACAAGGTTACGTCCTCATCACCAAGGCGACCTGCTTTTGTCCCCGCCGCCACGTCACCAAGCTCGGCCACCACGTCCTCAAAACTCATCACGCCTTCGGCCACCGGGATGATCAGCCCGCCGGATTTGGCTCTGGCCGTGGCCAGGCTGTCAACGAAGACCCGTGCCCTCACCATGCCCGCCGAATCAATCTCCCGGTGGTCCGCCCGCGGACGGGATCCGACGGCGTTCACGTGCAGTCCGGGCTTGAACCACTCGCCCTTAACCAAAGGCTCAACGGCCGGGGTGAGGGTGCACAGCACGTCGGCGGCCTCCACAACTTCCCGGACGCTGGACGCCCGTGTGACGTTCAGGCCGTAATGGGAAATCTCGCCGCAGAAGGCGGCGACGGTGTCCGCGGAACGGGACCACACCACCACTTTTTCAATCGGGAGGACGGCCAGCATGGCTTCCACGTGTGCCACGGCCAGGGCGCCTGCACCGACCAGTCCCAGGGTGGTGCTGCCAGGCCTCGCGAGGAGCTTCGTCGCCACGGCACTGGCGGCGGCAGTGCGGACCCGTGTGGGGACTTTGCCGTCCAGGATGGCCAGGGTTTCGCCGGTTAGCTGGGAGACAAGCATGATCGTGGACCGCTGCGTGGGCAGGCTGGACTCCCGGTTTGCCGGGATGTCCGCCAGTAATTTGACGGATGCCAGCTCCTCGGCGCCGGACAGCGCTGCCATCGGCAAGAACCTGGCGTCCGAGGACGGCAGGAGGAGGGAATCCGGCGCAGGCTGAACGGCGGTGCCTCGGCTGAGGCCGGCAAAGACGCGTTCGACGGCGGCGATGGTCCCGGGCATATCGGCCAGGGCCTGGAGCTCGGAGGCTTTAAGAATCAGGGTCATGGGTGGCTTTCTGGATTGGGAGGGCGCGTTGCCCGGGCAGGAGGACGGTGGGAAGGGACAGCGTCGCGCTTATCCCTAACGACCCATCAGAGGTCATTCCGTACCAGGACCCCCTGCGCCACCACGGCCTTGATTTGTTCCAGGGCCGAGGCGCTGTTCAAGGGATCAGAGTCCACGATGACGGCGTCTGCAAAGGAACCGCGCACCAGGCGTCCCGCACTCTCGCCCCAGCCGAGCAGGGCGGCGGCATTGACTGTCGCGGCCCTTAGCGCGTCCAGTGGTGAAAGCCCGGCCTCAGCCAGTAGACGCGCTTCAGTGCCTATCGGGGTCACATCGGATCCGAACGAGTCCGTCCCTGCCACCACCGTCACGCCGGCTTCATGGGCGGCCTTCACGGCTGCTTTGATGATGGGCGTGTACTCCGTGCCGCGGGCGGCAAGGATTGGGTTGGAAGAGCGCGCCATGCTCGTGATGGCGTCCAAGGTGGGGGTGAAGTACGTGCCACGGCTGGCCATCCGGGAGATGGTCTCCTCGCTGACGAAGACGCCGTGCTCGATGCTGCGCACACCGGCCCGGACGGCACCATCTATCCCCTCGGCGCTGTAGGCGTGGCAAAGCACGCCTGCTTTGCCAGCGGCCTTGACCACCGCGGAGAGCTGTTCGTAGTTGTAGACCAGTTCGCGGGGGTCTTGTTCCGCCAGGCCCGCCCGGGGGTTGGCTCGGGTCTTGATCACCTGGGCACCGCGTTTCAGGTTGACGCGGGTGAGGTAGGCAAGGTCCCTTGGTTCTGTGACTCCCCCGGACAGGGACGCGAGCGGTGCAAGGTCCGGGTCTGCAAGGAGCGAGTCCCCGAGATCGGGTGAGATGAACAGCCCGGCCGGGCTCATCCGGGGCGAGGCGCCGGCGGCCCAGGAAGGCAGGGCAGCGAGGGCGACGTCCTGGTAGAAGCTGCTTGAACCACTTCTGACGCTGGTCGCTCCGCCCTGCAGGATGGCCCGCGCATCCGAAAGCGCGTTCGCATGAACATGCACGTCGATGAGGCCGGGAAGGACCCACCGGCCGGAGGCATCCACGATGCGGGCGCGGCCGGCAAGGGCGGCCACTGCACGCCGTGTTTCCTCCCGGGTGCCCACCGCGGTGACCTTCCCTTCTTCCAGCACAAGGACCCCGTCCTGCACTGCATTGCCCGTCTTGGGGTCCACTATGGTGCCGCCCTCGATGATCATGGGCGGGGGCGAAGCGGGGCGGTCAGGGTAGCCGGGGCTTGATGCGTTGCCCGCTGCCCTCGCTGCCGGGGCACTTCCAAGCTGGGCAGCCAGGCTTGCCACCGATATTCCTGCCAGGGCGGCCGCCCCGGCCAGGATGCCGCGGCGTGGAACGGCAGTTGGAGGCAGGGCAGCAGAGGTGTGGTCGTGCAGGCACATTGTTCTCTCCAATGGGAAGGGCGCTGCCGGAGTAGCGCGGGTCAGGTGTCAATAGGTCAAAGTCGTGGTTCCAACGAGGGCGGCTGAGCTTCCCCACAATGTGCTGGCCTCTCGCGTGCCCTCATCATACCGCTTTTGGTATACCAAGCCAAGAGAATGATCAGACCGACTGAGTGATTTCCGCGCGTGGATAGGTGGGCGGAAACAGCTCGTCAGGCTCCCGGAGCTGGGCGTCCCGCACCGAGTAGGCCGCCCGCATCTCGTCGAAAAGCCGCTGCCCCTCAACCCGCAGCGCGTCGAGGTCGATCCCGGGCAGGGCGCCGCCCACCACGACGGGGCGCCCTGCCACGAACGTATCGGTCACCTGGCGCGCCGTCCCGTTGAGCACGAGCGTGCGGAGCGGGTCTTCCACGACACCGTCGCCGAAGCTGGCCAGGGAGACCACGGTGATGTCGGCCTGCATACCGGGGGCGAGCCTCCCCAGGTCAGCCCGTCCGAGGGCCCGCGCGCCGCCGAGGGTGGCGGCGTCGAAGTAGTCGGCCAGGGTCCCGGCGTCAGGCCTCCCCTCGACCAGCCGGGTCAGGTGCATGCCGGTGTCGATGCCGCGCACCAGATCCGGCGGGAAGGAGTCTGTACCCAGGCAAATGTTGATGCCCGCCTCGCGGAAACGGTCGAACGAAACAAGCTGCTTCTGGTAGCGGAACGATGTCAGCGGGCAGTGGACAATGCTGACGCCGTGGCGGGCCAGTGTGTCAAGGGGGCCGCCCGGCGCTGACGCGGCCGGGTCCTTGCCGTTGATGACCACACCATGCGGAATGAGAAGCCGGGTGCCAAACAGGCCGGTGGATTCGAGCAGTTCCAGGACGCCGCGTCCAGCGGAATGCTGCAGGAGCTCGTCCTCCAGCGGGGACTGAAGGCAGTGGAGCCGGACCAGCGCGTCCCGCTCCCTGGCGATCCGTGCCGTCTCCCGCATCAGGTCTTCGGACAGCGTCTCAATGCGGCACGGCAGCAAGGCCCCGGTGACAAGCGGGTCTGCGAGACCGGCGGCGTAGTCCATAAAGCGCTCTGCGTCGCGCAGGCCTGCAAGCCCCCGGGCCTCGTCGAAGTGGACCTCGCGGCCGCCTGCGGCAGTGACGACATGGACCCCGGAACGGTAGGCCGGCCCCAGGTAGCCGCGCAGTCCGATCCGCCGGCTTGTCTCAGCCATATCCACGAGTTCATCGAGGCCCTCAGCCCAGGAACTGTGGATTTCCGAGGCGATCGGCATGTAGGTCGTAATGCCGTGCAGGGCGAGCTGCGCCAAGGCGAACTCGCGGACTGTGGCGCGCTCCGACGGCGTGAACACGTCCCGGCGACGGTTGGCGAAGTAGTCCTCCGACCACAGGTGGCCGGCGGCGACATCGGGTGAGGGCCACGCGTCCAGGATGAGGTGATCGATGTCGGCGAGGGCGTCCAGGTCTATCAGGCCAGGCATGACCAAACTCTGGCCATAGTCGCGCTCCTCATCGACCGGGCCCCCGTAGTTGCGCCCCACGAAGACGATGGAATCGCCCTCGAAGACGACCTCGCCGTCCTCGATGAGTGTGTGCCGTGTTCCGTCGAACCCCAGAACGTACCTAGCGGAGATTTTCTTGTACATCGTGCCTCCTTGGCGAACTGCCGAAAAATGTGACTTGCCTCTCAATGGGTACGAGTATACAGTCACTTGGTATACCAAGAACCAGATTCCGCAAAAGCTGGATGTTTGTTCTGATCCCTGATCCCCCTCCGAAAGGCCTGCGTCATGCGCAATGAAGCGAAGACCACAGGCGGCTCCGTGTCCGCCCTAGTGGACGCACCGCCGTCCCGTTCTTTCAGTGCCCGCCCCGCCATGTGGTTCGCGATGATCGCACTCTCCACGGCCATCTGTGCCGTGGCCATCACGATCGGAACCCACAAGTTCCACCTCGGCCCGGCCGCCATCGTCCTGATGCCCATCCTGTGGACCGTGCTCATCGGCGGATTCCTCGGTGTCCAGAAATGGAAGCCAATCGGAGGGCGTGCCCGTGCGGTGTCCACCCACCTGATGGACGTATCCATAGTTTTCTTCCTGGCAGGCCTGGGCACTCAGATAGGCCCGTCGCTGACCAAGTTCACCGGTCTCGGCCCCGCGATACTCCTGCAGGAGGTGGGGCACGTGGTGGGCACGGTGATCCTGGCCCTGCCGGTTGCAGTAGCCCTTGGATTGGGCCGAACCGCGATCGGCGCAACCTGGTCGATCGACCGTGAGTCCTACCTTGCCTTCGCCATCCAGCGCTTCGGTGTCCGCTCCCCCGAGTACCGCGGCGTGTTCGCCGTGTGGGTGCTGGGCAGCGTCTTTGGCGCCGTGTTCATCTCGCTCCTGGCCGGCCTGCTCGGCGGAATGGACTTCTTTGATCCCCGGGCCCTCGCGTTGGGCCTGGGGCTGGGGTCCGCCTCCATGATGCTCGGGGGCGTTGGCGCCCTGTCCATCCTGTATCCGGAGATGGCAGGGGAGATCATGGCCCTCGCCGCACTCTCCAACCTCGTCACCAACATCGTCGGGTTCTACGCAGGTGTCTTTATCGCGCTGCCGATGTGCCAGAAGCTTTACAAGATGTGGTCCCGCATTTTCGGGCGGGACGACCTCGGCCGCCGGGTCCGCCGGGGTGCCCTCATTGGCACTGCTGTTGGAACCCAAGCGGTCAGCTCCGGCCCGGTACGCCAGGGCGGCGCAGTGATCGAGTCCGGTGAGGCGTCCGGCGTCGACACCGTGGACGTCAACGGCATCGAGGCGGACCCCACTGTTGTCCGGACACCCAAGACGTGGCTCGTCGCGTTCGCCGCAACCGGTGTGGCCGGCTTCCTGCTTAACGCCCTCGGCACCGGTTCCGTGCTGCCGGTGGATGCCGTCGGCGTCCTCATCCTCCTGGCCCTCACCGCCGTCGCGCTTGTGCTCGCGAAGCTCGTCCCGGTGGTTCCGTCCAGCATCTGGGTCCTGGCTCTGGCCACCCTTGCCTCCGCGACGTTCCTACCCATCGGCCCCTTCGTCGCCTCCACCACGCAGCACATCAACGTCCTCTTTGCCGGACTGCCCATGATCGCTCTGATCGGAATGTCGCTCGGCCGTGACGTCAAGGCCCTGCGCTCACTGAGCTGGAAGATCGTCATCGTCGCACTGATGACGTTCACGGCGAGTTTCGTCGCCGCAGCCGTTATCGCGCAGGTTGCCTTTCACTTCTAGTACATGCTGCGCTAGGGGAGGCACCGGTCCCGCGGGACCGGTGCCTCCCATGCTGTCATTCTTAGCCCTGCCGAAAGGAATGAACAATGCTCATTACCAACGTCCGCCCCTGGGGCGGGGACGCCGTAGACCTTGAGGTTCGCCAGGGGCGGATTGCGGCCGTTCACCCCGCGGGGACCGCCGTCGTAGTTGCAGACGCCGCCGGCGGGGCAGTCGACGGGCGAGGCCGGATCGCCGTGCCCGCGTTCACCGACGTGCACGTCCATCTCGACTCGACCCGGATCGGGTTGCCGTTCCGGGAGCACACAGCCTCGCCCGGCGTGCGGAACATGATGCGCAACGACCGGGAAAACTGGCGCGACACCCCCATCCCCTACGTGGACGTGGTGCGGGGAACGCTCGAACGAATGATTGCGCGGGGCACTACCCGCGTTCGTTCCTACGCCCAGATCGACGTGGACTGCAAGCTTGAGCGCTTCGAGGCAGTCATGGCCGCGAAGGAGCACTTCGCCTACGCCGCCGAGGTAGAAGTCATGGCTTTCCCCCAGGCAGGCCTGCTGCTCGAGGACGGCACCATCCAGCTCCTCGAGGAGGCCCTCCGCTCGGGTGCGACGACCATCGGCGGCATTGATCCCTGCCAGCTGGACCGAGACCCGGTTCGCCATCTGGACATCGTCTTCGGTCTGGCGGAGAAGTACGGCGTCGACGTCGACATTCATCTGCACGAGCCTGGCCACCTGGGGGTCTTCAGCGCTGAACTTGTCTTCGAACGCACCCGCGCGCTGGGTATGGAAGGACGCGTCTCGCTGTCCCACGCTTACGATCTGGCCAATGTCCACCCCGACGTGACCGCTCGGCTCGTGGAGCAGATGGCCGAGCTCGACGTTGCCTGGGCGACGGTCGCCCCGGCTAGCGGCGGCACGCAGTTCGACCTCGCCCGGATGACGGAGGCGGGGATCCGTGTCGGTTTGGGCGAGGACGGGCAGAGGGACTACTGGAGCCCATACGGCAATTGCGACATGCTCGACCGCACGTGGCAGTTGGCGTTCACACACCGGCTGCGCAAGGACCGGCTGATCGAGCACTGTGCGGCGATCGCCACCATTGGAGGCGCGTCCATCATGGACCGTACTGTCCAGCGCCTCACGAGTCCCGACGACCGGCCGGGCCTGGCTCCCGGAGATCGGGCCGACATCGTCCTGGTTGACGGCGAGACCATCACGAGCACCGTCATGGATCGCGGCACCGACCGCACCGTCATCCACGAGGGCAGGCTCGTCGCCGACAACCTGGTGGTTCTGCCGAACCCGGCCGCGTAGTCAGCCCGCCGCCCAGTGACGTCGACGACGGCGGGACCTCCCGCCGTCGTCCACTTCCGTTTAGTGCCTAACCAGGCAGCTGTGCTCACATCCGGTCCGGTAACGTCGCGGCTCCGAATCCTTGGTAGAGATCACCAGAGGAAGGCGGGCATGAGCGTTCGGCAGGAATCCGCGACGTGGGCGGCCACGCTGCGGCGGCACATCATTCCAACCGGGCTGGGCCCGTGCACGGTGCGTGTCCAACCGGCCTCCGGTGGCGGGTCGCCGGCGTCCGGCATACCGGAGGTGTACCTTCACGGCGCCGCGGGCTCCTGGACCACTTTCCGGCCGCTGCTGTCCGAAGCATCGCCCCACGATCGTATCCTGATTGATCTGCCGGGGTGGGGCGAATCCACCAAGGACGCCAGGCTGGAACTCTTCGGCATCGAGGCCATGGCATGCGCCGTCACCGAGGTGCTGAACTCGCTCAGCTACCCACGATGGAACCTCGTGGGCCATTCCATGGGAGGCTTCCTGGCGTTGCATATTGCGGCGGCGTGGCCGGAGCGGACCGCGAGCGTTGCCGCCATTTCGGCCACGACATTCGGCGTGTCTGAGGCCGCCCGCGAGCCACTGCGCAGCCTGTCGAGGTTCCCGGCGTTTGTCGGCATGAGGCTGCTCATGCGCTCACTGGCGTCCCTGGGTCCAGCAGGGCCGGCCCTGCTCCGTGCAGTCGGTGCCACCCCCGTGATGGGACCGTTGACGTCACCGCTGTTCGCCGAGCCCGCAGGCATATCCGCAGGGGTGATCCGCGGGCTCGGTCATGACGCCCGTCCGGCCAGCTTCTCCGCGGCCGCCCGGGCAGTGGCGCACTACGACTTTGACCAGTGGCGCGGCATCCGCTGCCCCGTGCTGGCGACCCGCGGGGGCAGTGACGTGTTTACGTCTCCGTCCGACCTGGACCGGCTGGACGCGATGGTGCCGAATGTGCAGACTGTGACGATCCCGCGCTGCGGCCACTTCGCCAACGTCGAGCAGCCGGAGCACGTGCAGCAACTGCTCAATGACCTGTGGTCACTGTGAAGGAGTCGAATCACAGGTTTGCGGCTTCTTGCTCCGCCAGTCTGATCATACGAAGCTCGTCCTCCACCGCGCGGGACGGCCAATAGTCCTTCGACAGCTCAGTTGCCCGCGTCAGATCTGCCGCCGGGAAGAGCTTGCCGAGCATTCCGGCCGCCTGAAGCAGGGCGATCAGCACTATGGTCCTGGCATCGGGCGCCTTCGAATCAGGCTTGGCATCAGGCGCCCCGGCAGCTGGCTTCGTGGCCTCGGACGCCCCCGCATCAGACTCGGCATCCGTCGCCGTGGTATCCGGCGGCTCAAGTTCGGACGGCGGGCCGCTGAGGGCGGCCTGGATCCTTTCCAGGAGCGCCGCCTCCGGAGCATGGTCCTTCTCCGGGTACCGCACGGCCCGGAACCGGCCCAGGTGCTTTTCGCCGACATGTTCCACGATGCCCAGTGACGCCATCGCCTCGTAGACACGCTGCACCACGGCGCGGCCCTCCAGCATGCCCACCCACCCTTTTGGAGTGTGGGGCCGGGATTTGCCACGGATGGCTTCCAGCTCGTGCTGGAAATCCGTTGGCGGGGCGTCGCCGGTGGCCCTGACGCGCTTCCCCTGCAGCTCGATTGCACCGATCAGGTCCAGCTCGGCCAGTATTGCCCCTGCCACAGTGGTCCTGAGTGCGAACACCGGCACTTCAGGTTTGCCGTTCATGTCGTTCGTTGCGAGAAGGAGGAAGGCCTGGGGAAGGTTCAGCTCCGCTGCCTTCGGTGTTTCAGCGTCCATACGAACATGGTGGCCCTGTTGGCCGCACACCACAATGAGGATTTACAAGCGTCGACGTCGCCGTCTACATTGCGCGGTAACTGCCCAACCGCTTAAGGAGAACAGCCACCGGGTGGAACCTCCGAGGTGTCCGTTGCAGGGACCCACCGTTGGAACAGAAACGGCAACGTTTCGGGGCGACTGCCTCGGGCGGGAGTCCTGGCTGAGCAGCTCTCGTGAGCCTCAACGCCCTACTTAGTATTGGCAGGTTCCTGAGAGCTAATCGTCCGGCGGCCCGTCCGGCGTTTTCCGGACGGACCGCCGGTGGGTTAGAGGCCTGCGCCGGTGCGGTTCCACCCGCGCGCGGAATCGCCGGGAGCTTCCCAGCCGTCGTCGGTCACGATCAGTGTGTCCTCGAGCTTGATGAATCCGGAGTCGTGGTCCTCGAACCACGACTCGATGGAGAGGACCATGCCGGACTTCAACGGATCATTCGCGTGCGCCCCGAAATAGGGAACGGGTCCGGTTGAAGTCAGCCGGGGAACTTCGTGGGTGATCAGGCCCATTCCATGGGCGACGAATTTCATGTTGGCACCATCAGGCAGCTTCGAGATCGTGTCGAGGGCTGTGACGAAGATGTCGCCGCCGCGTTTGCCTGCCGCGACAGCGGTCCGTGCCTCCTGCTGCACGGTTTCGATCTGCGCCAGCAGATCGGTCTGTCGCGCGGTGGGCTCGGTGTCAATTGCCATCCGGGACAGATCGCCGATGTATCCCTCGTACATGCCCCCGGAATCGATCGACAGGCTGGTGCCGGAGCGCCACACGTCGGAGGACGGGGACCGGTTCATGGATCCTCCGCCAAGAGTCACCAAGGCGTATTCGTAGAACAGGCCTCTCTTGGTCTGCTCGAGGCGGAAGATCTCGGCGATGTCGTGTTTGGTCATTCCGGGTTTGACCAGGCCGAATGAGGCCTGCATTGAATCGATGATGCCATGGGACGCGGTACGGACCAGCTCAAGTTCTCGTTCGGACTTGACCCCGCGAAGGGATTCCAGAACCGGGTGGACCTCCACGAATGTCGCTTCGGGGAGGAGCTCGCGCAGGGTGTCGAGGGCGTCGGCGGGGATGAACGACTTCTCAACCCCAATTGTGGCGCGGGCGAGCCCGCGCTTCTCCAGAGCCGCCGTTGCGGCCCGGGCCGTGTCGATACTGGTCCAACTGATGTTCTGGATATCGGATACCCAGATTGCTCCGCCCGCGGTTCCCCAGTCCTCGTTCCCTGCTCCGATGTAGAAGGAGTCATCGAGTTTGCCTCGCACGATTCCGACGGCGGGAAGGTAGCGGCTGACTCCGGTGGCGTCAGCATGAGCGAAGAAGAAGAACCGGTAACCGCCCAGCAGATGCTGCACGTTGTGTTTTGTCGTGGCGAGTAGGGCATCAATGCCCGCTGCCTCCATAAGGTCCTCGAGGTACTGCTCATCGAAAGGTACCGAAACTGCCATGGGATACTCCAGACTTCGTTTTTTTATTCGTCGCCGATGCGATCAATTATGTGAGCGAACTTGTGGACATCCCCGGGTCGGCATCCGCCGTCTGAACGGCTTCCCTGGCGCTGCCGACGGCGCCGCGGAATGCGTCGGCGAGGAGTTTGGTGGAGTTGAAGAGAATGATCCGGGCGCCGCGTTGTGCCCAGGAGGCTGCTTCTTCGGTGGAGTCCGCGATGACGCACAGGGCGCAGTCCGCTGAACTGGTGACGTTGTCGGCGATGCGCTCGATGGCTGCCGCGACGACCGGGTGGGAGCTCTGGCCCGGCAGTCCGAGGGACATGGACAGATCGCTCGGTCCGATCCAGACGGCGTTCAGGCCGGGGACCGCGGCGATAGCGGCACTGTTGGCGGAGGCTTCTTTGTCTTCTGCCTGGGCTACGACGAAGGTGGTCGCCGCCGCCGCTTCGAGGTGGGTCTTCAGTGGCACCGTTCCGTGGTGGCCGGCGATGGTGCTCACAGCCAGGCCGCGTGTGCCCATAGGCGGATAGTGCGCGGCGGCGACCGCCGCAGCGGCTTCCCCTGCTGTTGATACATGGGGAACGACGACGCCGGTGGCGCCGGCATCGAGGGCGCGCAGGATCAGGAGCGGATCGTTGTGGCCGAGGCGGACAAGCGTTGACACGCCGGCCAGCCTAGCCGAGCGCAGATGGTTTTCCAGCGTCGAATCATCGGCCATGCCGTGTTCGGTGTCGATCATGACCAGATCGAAACCGGTATAGCCGGCCATTTCAACCATCGGCTGATTGGGCATTTTTACAATGAGCCCGTAGAGACAGTCTCCGGCGGCAATTCTGTCCCTGAGGGAATGGTCGGTTGTCATGGTCCTTCGATTCTTCAGCGCGCGGAGGCGCCGTCGTGATGCGTTTACGTGGGGATGGAGATGGTTTCCGGAAGGGCGTCACCCGCTCCGGATGCTGCGGTTTGGGCCGGTCCTGGCTGTGCTCGCAGTGCCGGGCCGCTCGTATCGAGGACCCGGCACTGCGCGTAGTCCGTTTCCGGCTACTGGAAGGTGGTGAACTTTTGGGCGTTGTCTTTGGTGACGACTTCGGTTCCGGTGTCGATCCGGGCTTCGACCTTGTCCCCGCGCGCGGCAGCAGCGGCCGTTGTCACAGCGGTGGTGCCCATCTTCTGGGGAAACTGGGCGATGCTGGCAGTCTGCGTGCCCTCCAGAATGGCTTTTGCCTCGTCGGGAAGTGCGTCGAAACCGACCAGAAGCAGGTTCTCCTTGAACGGGTCGGACTTTTTGCGGGCCTCGATGGCGCCCAGGACCGGCGGGCCGCAGGCACTGTAGACCGCATCCACCTCAGGGTTGGCGGCTCCGAAGGCCTGCATCACGTCAACGCCCTTGGTCTGGTCACAGTTGGTGGACAGGGTGTTGACGACCTTGATGTCGGTCGTTTTGAGGACCTCGAGGACTCCGTTGACGCGGGCGTCCAGTGCCGGTACTCCGGGGACCCCGGACATGATGGCGATTGTGCCCTGGCCCTTGAGCTGTTCGTTGATGTAATTGCCGGCTTTGGTGCCGCCGGCCAGGTTGTCGGTTCCGATGTAGCTGGAGGCGCCCTCCCAGCCCGGAAGGTCGTTATCGATCAGGACGATCTTCACGCCCTGTGAGATGGCGCGGTCCAGGGCCGGCTGGATCTGGGGTCCGATGGGTGCGATAGCGATGGCGTTTGCCCCGCGGGTGACCATGCCTTCAATGGCGGTGATCTGCGGTTGCGCGTCCTTGCCGTCGCCGGGGGCCTCCACGCCCAGGAAGTCGATGCCGTCCTTGGGCATGCCGTTGATGCCATCTTTCATGGCGTTGAAGTACGCGTTGGCGGTCTTGAGGATGACGCCGACTTTGGGTTTGCTCTCTCCGCCGGGGCTTGCGGGGCTTCCGCCGCAGGCGGTCATTGAGAGGGCGAGGGATCCGGCCATCAGGCCGGCGGCAAGCCATTTGAGTTGTTTCATGTTTTTCTCCTGGTGACTACGTGGATGAGTCTGATTTTTCGCGGGCAGCTGTTGCATCGGCGCCGCCGACGATGAGTGAGACGAGGCGTTCGTGAGTGGCGGCGCTGGGTATTTCTTCGCCGACGACCCGCCCGCGGCGCAGGACAATTGCCCGGTCGGCCACTTCGATGACGTCGTCGAGCTGGTGGGAGATCAGGATGACGGAGATACCGCGCGCGGGAAGAGTTTTGATGAGATCGAGCACCTGCCGTGTCTCGCGAAGGCCCAGTGCGGCGGTGGGCTCGTCGAGCAGGACGACCTGCTTGGCGAACGCCACGGCCCGTGCCACGGCGATCGCCTGGCGCTGGCCGCCGGACATGAGCCCGACCGGCATGGTCATGCTCGGGATCCTGACTTTCAGTTCCTCGAGCAGTTTGGTGGTTTCGGTCTGCATTCCGCGGTTCTTCAGGAAACCCCAGCTGCGGGAGAACCGGCCGGGGCCGACGAGTTCCCGGCCGGCGTAGAAGTTCGCCGACGCCGGTAGATTATCGAAAAGGGCCAGGTCCTGGTAGACGGTTTCGATCCCGGCTGCCCGGGCGTCGGCGCTGCTGCGGAAGGACGCAGGCTCACCGTTGATGAGGATTTCACCGCCGTCGATCTGGTGGGTGCCGCTGATGCTCTTGACCAGCGTGGACTTGCCCGCTCCGTTGTCGCCCAGCAGCGCCAGGATCTCGCCGCGGCCCAGCGTGAGCGAGGCCCCGTCAAGGGCAACGACGTTGCCGAAGCGCTTGACGGCGTTGCGGACCTCAAGGACGGGAGCTTCGGTGGTGTTCATGCGCTGACTCCTTTGTCGGCCAGGATTGATTTCTCGGCCAGCATGGCCCGGAAGCGCCCTTCGGCGCGGGTGCGGTAGACATCGAGCAGGACAGCCAGGACGATGGTGACGCCGATAATGACGATCTGCAGGAAGGGATCGACGCCGAGGAGGTTCAGCCCGTTGCGGATGACCGCCAGGGTGAGCGCGCCGATGAGGGCGTTGCTGATTCCGCCGCGGCCGCCGGTGAAGCTGGCCCCGCCGATGATGACGGCGGCGATGGCGTCAAGTTCGGCCAGGGATCCTGCCGTCGGGTAGCCGGAGTTGGTGCGTCCGGAGACGATGATCGCTGCCAGCGCCGCGGATATTCCGGCGAAGACATAGACCGAGATGAGCACTTTTCGGACGGGGATTCCGACGCGGCGGGCCGCTTCCTCGTTGCTGCCGATCGCGTAGATCCAGCGGCCCCAGGTCATTTTGCGGGTCAGAACATATACGGCGGCTGCCAGTGCGGCGACGAACAGCAGGGACACCGGAATGGGGCCGATGAAAGCGCTTCCGAGCCAGTTCACCTCGTCCGGTACGCCGATGATCGGCTGTCCGCGGGAGATGGACAGGGCCAGTCCGCTGGCGACGCTTAGCATGGCCAGGGTCACGATGAACGGGCTGGGTATCTTGCCCAACACGAACACCGCACCGTTAATCCATCCGGCCGCGGCGCCAACCAGGATCATCACGCCCATCACGAGCAGGCCGTTGCCGAGGCCCGTGACGAAGGCAGTGGCCCCGACGACGCTGCTCAGGGAGAGTATCGAGCCGACCGAGAGGTCGATGCCGCCGGTCAGGATCACCAGCAGCATTCCCAGGGCGAGAATGGCGATGGAGGCGGACTGCATCGAGAGGTTCTGCAGGTTCCGGGCTGAGGCGAAGACGGGGTTGGCAATGGTCATTCCGATGGCCAGGACCACCAGGATCAGGACCGGGCCCAGTTTCATCAGCCACAAGGCTGCTGAAATCGCCGAAGTGCCCCCGCTGGGCCGTGTAGCCCTTGGTGGGGATATCGCTGTGGTATTGCTCATGACGCTCCTACAGAGTCCTGTGGCCGGGTTGTCGTTTCCCACGAGGGGAAGGTTGATTTGCGTGGCATAAAATCACAGCCTACGCTCGAATGGTTCACCGGTCTACCATTTGCCCGAAATTGGTTAGCCATTGCAGAAATCAATGGTCGACCGGTTGCCCATTGCGTCGAATCGGCCTAGCATGAAAGCGTGTACGGGCAGCCGCCCGGCATGATCACTCGACGAAGAGGCAGACCTATGTCCCACGAATCGCTTGTTTCACGTCTCGGACGCCGCGTCCGGTTCGGCATCATCGGAGGCGGCCTGGACTCCGTCATCGGTGAAACCCACCTCCTGGCCTTGCGCGTGGACGGTCTGGCCGACATCGTCGCCGGCGCGATGAGCATCGATCCCCAAATTGCTGATGCGTCGGCCGCTGCGCTGCTGATCGATCCGACGCGGCGGTATCCCACCTGGCAGGACATGCTGGCCGCGGAGCCGGCGCGCGAGGACGGCATCGACGCCGTCGTGGTCATTACCCCGCCCCAGTTCCATGCCGAAATTTCCGCGGCGTTCCTGGAGGCCGGGATCCATGTTCTTTGCGAAAAGCCGCTGACCTCGACCCTTGAGCAGGCTGAAAACCTCGCCCGCGTTGCGGAGGAATCCGAGGCGATGTTCACGGTCACGCACTGCTATACCGGCTACCCGATGGTCCGGGAGGCCCGCGAACTCATCCGTTCCGGCGCCCTCGGACGCATCACGCTCATTGAAGGCCAGTTTGCCGCCGGCGACCCCGGGGTCCTGCGCGAGCCGGAGGATCCGACCAAACGCCACTGGCATTTCAAGCCATCATCCATGGGCAAGGCCGTCGTGCTCGGGGAAGTGGGCTCGCACGCCCACAACATTGTCGAGTACGTCACCGGCCAACGGGTCACCGAAGTCACCGCCCAGCTCACGACCATCGCCGAGCGCCGCGAAATCTATGACAACGCCTATCTGACCCTGCGGTTCAGCGACGGCGCCGTCGGCCGGCTGTGGGCAAGCTTCGTCGCCGCCGGCAATGACCACGGTCTGGCCTTCAGCATCTACGGGGACGAGGGTGCACTGAAGTGGGAGCAGGAATCGCCGGAATACCTGTGGCTGTTCCGCCCGGGTCAGGCGGCCACGCGCATCGCCCGCGCCCTCGACACCACAAGCGAGCAGTCCCGGGCGGCAACACGCATCCGCCCCGGGCACCCGGAAGGCTACCTGATGGCCTTCGCGAACATTTACCGCGACTTCTTCAGCGCCGTCCTGCTGAAACTGCTCGGCGAAGACCCGGGCGCCGCCATCCAGGCGCTCCCCACCGCCCAGGACGGGCTCAGCACGATGCGCCTCATCGACGCCGCTGTCCGGTCCAACGACCAGCAGGGCCCTATGACTCTGAATACCCAGCCGCTCACCGCCTCATTGGAGAACTGAACATGACTAAGACGACTGTGCGGGTCGGGCAACTCGGTGCCGGCTTCATCGGACAAATGCACTCCCTCGCTTTCAGCAACGCCGGATACTCCCGGCTGCAGCCCGAGGTGCGCGCCGATCTCGTGGCCATCGCCGACGTGAACCAGGCCGCGGCCGCCGACATCGCCGAACGCTATGGATGGGCCGCCACCCACAACGACTGGAAGGACCTGATCAGCGAGGACCTCGGCCTCTTCGTCAACGCCGGACCCAACGACCTGCACTCGGCGCCCACCATCGCCGCGGCACAGGCCGGAATCCCCGTTTTCTGCGAGAAGCCCCTCGCGTCCTCCGGCGACGTTGCCTACAGGCTGTGGAAAGCCGTCGCCGCCGCCGGCGTCGAACACCGGTGCGCATTCATGCACCGTTTCATCCCCGCCGTCCAGTTCGCCCGCCAACTCATCGCCTCAGGCGAGCTGGGCGAAATCCGGCACTTCCGCTCCCGCTTCCTGATGAACATGCTCGCCCCCGGCGGCTCCGTCAGCTGGCGCTTTGACCGAGGCCGCTCAGGAGCCGGCGCCATCGGCGACCTGGGCTCCCACCACATCGACCTCGCCCGGTTCCTGGTCGGAGAGGTCCAGGAAATCGCCGCGCTCACGGGCACCTGGACCGTTGACCCGGCACAGCTGATCACCGACGTGAACGATGACTCGTTCATCGCCATCGGCCGGCTCGAAAACGGGGCAACAGCATCATTCGAGGCATCACGCGTCGTCGCATCCCACGCACTGACCGGTGAATTCGAGATCGACGGCACCAAAGGGTCGATCTCCTGGAACATGGAACGGCTCAACGAACTCACGATCCGCCGCCCCGGCCAGGGGCCCATGACACAGATGGTGAGCCGCCCCGGACACCCGCTGGAAGGATTCTGGCTTCCCGGCGGCGTCCAGGGCTCCCACCCGCTCGGATGGAACGAATGCTTCGCCCACCAGGCCCACGACATGCTCGGACTGGCCAGCGGCCAACTCACCGATTCCGTTGCAGCAACCTTTGAAGACGGCTACCGGGTCGCCGAAATCGTCGACACCATCGAACGCGCGGCAAAAGAACGGCGCACACTCCCCGTAGCATTCAGCTCATAAGAAAAGCGGTGGAGGACCTCGAGGTCCTCCACCGCTTTTTCTGTCATTTCTACCCTGGGAAACTGGCCTTCAGACGCTTGGTCGCCCGTTCCATATGGGCCGTCATGGCTGCGGCAGCCTCGTCCGGGTCCGAAGCCTCAATGGCCCTCAGAATGGGTTCATGCACGGCATACGAGGTCCGGGTCTCCCCCGCCGTCCTCAGCACACGCGAGGCCCACGCCTGCAGGAGCGACCGGATATTCTCCAGGACCCCGCAGAGCACGATGTTGTGACTGGCACGGGCGATCTCCAGATGAAATGCGATGTCCGCCTGAACATAGGTGTCGATGTCATCCTCGGCAAGCCGCATCGTTTCAGCCAGGGCCTGGATGGTAGCCAGCTGCTCGGGAGTCCTGCGCGTGGCTGCCAGTCCCGCCAGCTGGACCTCAAGGATGAACCGCGCTTCCAGCAGATCATCGAAGCGCTTCTCACCGAGGAGGAGACCCCACTCGATGACTTGGGGCAGCAGATCCGAACTGGATTTGCTCAGGTATGTGCCGTCCCCGACTCTCTGCTCGAGCAGGCCGAGCAGGCTCAACGACTTGATCGCCTCCCGGATCATCCCCCGTCCGACTTTAAGTTCCTCGGCCAGCGTCCTCTCCGACGGAATTCGCGAACCGGGCGCGACATCGCCGGAAAGCAGCGCATCCAGGAGGCGCTTGACTATTTCCTGGCTCGCCGGCTGACGGACCGGGGTATCCCTGCCCGCACCTTTCTCCGCAAGTGAAAAACTCATGCACACTCCTCAGCCGACGGTCCCCAGTCTAATGGCAGACCGGTGAACCAATCCTATGTCGGATTAGCCCCAAACCCAACCCCGTCGTTGCATAGTTTTTTCGACGATCCGGGTCGATGGAGGTTGGGACCGGTCGAAGCAGAGGCGGTGCCATCGCAACACCGCAACGCCCTGCCCGACCATGCAAGACGCCCTGCTGGAATTTCCGGCCGGGCGCCTTGCGTGACCTATTGATAAATACCTAACCAGTCCCGGTGGAAACCGCGGCCTAGGTGCTATTTTTCCTGGGCCGAAGCTGACGCGCATCGGCAGGGCTTCATAGAAAAACGGAGTAGAAATGGCCGTCTCTCCTAAGACTCGGGGGGCAGGACAACATCGAAGCGGCCGTGTTACGTGCCGCTTCATCAGGGTCCGGGTTGTCGGGAAGTCCTTGACGAGGGATCCCTTGACGGCGAATACGGCATCGGAGTTGATGTAGCCGGACCCGCCGATGAAGAACTTGCCACATTGGCCAATTGGCTCAACCACATTAGGTACGCGCATCTACGGCACCCTCGCCGTTCCGGCATACCTCCTGGCTCGCACGAGCTACTCTCGACCCAGTTGCGACCTAACGCTGCTTGGGACATTGATCTAGCGTTTCCTACGACGAACCCTTTTGGCCGCAACCGACCGAATCTGCCCGTGACGGATCCCGACTGGGCCCTGATTCCGTTTCCCTCGACCAATCATTCGAACGTCGCGATGCCGCCATCATTGCCGTTCGGCTAGTCGGAATGCGGCGGGACATCCCGCCGTCGTCCGCTTGCCTTTGGTGCCGCCACCTGCAGCGCCGACCAGCCGCCGGCGGACGCGAGGACCACAGCGCGGGTGAGGCACATGAGGGCGGTGACGTTGATCCGGAAGACGCGGTCCCAGAGGCTGGTTGCAGCCACCGCACCCTCGGTGTACACCCCCGCGGAATCACCAAGTGCGGCCGGAATCCGTAGCCTTACGAGGCCCGCGTGAATGTCCCCAGCCCGGTTCTGTCGTAAAAGTCCAGGGTGACACTTGGCGAGGAGCCGCTGCCTGCTCCTTCAAACAGCGCACCGGCCAGGCCGTTGGCGTTCTCTCCGATGGATTCGAAGCTGAATGTGTCGCCGTCAAAGTGGGTCAGCGGGAAAGTCGTGGGACTGCCCGGCGGTCCCAGTCTCATGGCCAGTTTCCCGCCGTCTTCGAGCACCACAAGCTGGCCATAGTAGGAGTTGTCATAGGTGCCTGTGTAGGCACTGTTTGTCCGGGGAGGAGTGGGGGCAGCCGGAGTCTTGGTGTAGTCGACCTCAGGCTTCTCGGACTCATCGATTTGTTTGAAGACGCCGGCGGTGAACGCCAGCCAATCGACCGTGGGCGATCCGTGCTGGGCTGCATCCAGAAAGCCAGCGGCGATTGCTTCAGGAATCCCCTGTGGGCGCCCGTTGGTCAGGACTACTATGGCCAGTTGTTCACCCGGAAGCATCGAGACGGCGGTGGCTGCGCCAAGATTAAATGCCCCGGAGTGTCCCAGCTGGACGCGGGCCTGGTCGTCGTAGGAGACGTTCCAGCCCAGGCCGTAGAAACGGGACCGGGCAGCCGGAGCCGATGCCGGGCCGGAGACTATATGGGGAACGTGGGTTGTTTGGAGGGCAGCCGGATCAATAACGGGTTTGCCCTCGTAACTGCCGGTTCCGAGCTGCAGCCGGAGCCACTGGGCCAGGTCCCGCACCGACGAGCTCGCGCCGCCGGCCGGAGCCTGGGGATCGGCGTTGCGGCGGTATTTCGCTGCCCACTCCTTGTTCCCGAGCGGCACGTGGAGAACGGCCTTGTTTGTGGCTTTCTCATAGTCCGAATGACGGTAACTGCTGGCGGACATGCCCAGCTTCCGGAACAGGACCTCGTCGGCCAGATCTTCCCAGGTCGTTTCCATCGCATCGGTTGCTGCCTGGCCGGCTTCCGTGTAGCCGAAATTGCTGTAGTTGTAGCTGGACCGGAACGTATCAAGGGGCTCCTGATGGAGGTGGCCAAGGATGTACGCCCGATCGAATCCGAGGTCCTCCAGCAGATCACCCGAACTCGTTTTCAGCCCACTGCGGTGAGAGAGCAGATCGGCAAAGCTCGCATTCCGCGTGACGTAGTCATCCTTGAGCGCGAAGTTCTGATTGTGTTCAATGACGGCGTCGGTCCAGTTGATGACCTGCTGCCCCACCAACCCTGCCACCACTGTGGACGCCAGCGGCTTGGACACAGAAGCCACCTGGAACACCGTGTCAGGACCGATCTCCTCCGGCATACCGACTTCCCGGACCCCAAAGCCCTTGGAGTACACCACCTCGTCCCGATACACCACGGCTACGGCCATCCCCGGCAGCCCGGTGCTCTCCATGGCGTCCCGGACCAGTCCGTCGAGCTTGGCCAAGGCGTTTGTAACTTTCGCCCGGTCCAGCAGTGGTTCGATCTGTCCCGGCGGGGCGGGGAGCAGTGCTGGCGACGCCGATGACGCCAGCCGCGCGGGTTCGCCGGTGCAGGAGGACAGGAGGGGTATGGCGGCAATACTGGCCGCCCCAATCCCGGCCGCCTTCAGCAGCGAACGTCGGTTCGGGGAAATAAAACCGGTGCTGTCCATGGACTCTCCCTTGAGCCGTCAAGCGGTGAGCGCTCCGGACCGAGCCGGCCGTCCCGTTCCCATCCATAGTGAACCCGCGAACTGCGGCCAGGCAATGGATGCTGCGGAAATAGGGGGACGGTGTCCAAGGCCGGGCAGGCGGCCGCCTGTAGACGCCTGCCTAGAGCTGGACCAGCGCATGTATGCGCCGGGAGATTTCTTCGCCTGCCAGGATGCCGCGGGCATCGGTGACGCGCAGGTGATCCCTGCGGAAGTCGACGTCGGCGAGTTCTCCGTGGGCGGGCCGGAAGGCGACGTCGGCTTCGGCCAGCATCGGACCGTCCAGCAGCGAATCCCCGGCGGCGATCACCCGGGAGGCCCCAGTCCGCCGGGCGACTTCTGCGACGGCGCTGTTTTTCGTCACCGCGTGCGGTACGCAGTAGAGCTTGCGGCCCTGCACGGACACCGTCCAGCCGAGCGAGGCACACCATGCGTCCAGCTCCCGCACGAATTCCGCGGGCATAACCTCCCGGTCCACCATGGCGTAGAGGAAGAGTTCTTCGGCCCGGCGCAGCCGGAGGATCCAGGACCGGTAGGCCTCCCGGGAAAGAAACTCCTCGATGACGGCCAGCGGTGCGGAGCCTTCCGAAACCCGTTGCCCCACTGTGGCCTGCCACTCGATGTCCCGCTGGCCGTTCTTGAGCAGGACACCGCCGTTGGTGGTGACCGCGTATTCAGGCACGGCTCCGGGCAGCCGGACCCGCCGGTACTGGGCCTCGGTCCGGGTGGTCACCGGGACGAAAATGGTTGTCCGCGTCAGTTCGAGCAGCAGCCGCTCGGCGGTGCGGGTCATAAACGAGATCGGCACCCCCTCGTGGAGCTCCGCAACCACCATGTCCGGTGCCAGGTGGTCGGGGACGTCCAGGAAGAAGGCCTTCGCGGAATAGATGAGGGTCCGGTCAAGGTCCGAGGCCACCAGGACGGAATTCACAGGGCGGCCGCCGCAGGAACTCCATCGGCATCCGATACCCCGCTGAACGTCGGCTCGATGAGCCCCACGCAGCTGAAGGGCAGGTCCGGCACCTCCAGCACCGGTACGCCGCGCTGCTGGGCCAGCAGCAGGATGTGGGCTATCTCGGGTGCGGCATCTGGACGCACCAGGACTTTCCACGGCACCCTGCGCAGCAGCACCCGGGTTGTCTCGCCGACTCCGGGTTTGACGAGGTTCAGGTCGTCGATCCCGTGTACCCGGCCAAGGCTTTCCACGGCGAGCCTGCCCGCCCAGGTGGGCGTCCGGTCCGCGGCCATCAGGGCCCTGGCTGCTGCCCGGGCGGACGCTTCGACGGCTGGGAAATGGGCGGAGACGGCGGCCAGGAAATCCCGTGAAACGTCGTCACCGCGCAGCTGGTGGTAAAACTTGGCCCCGTGGAAGTCGTACGGGCCGATGAACTCCGTGTTGAGGACCGTGCGGGACACGAGCCCGGACACGGTCGAGTTCAGGCAGGCGGAGGGGATGAGGTAGTCCTCGCGCGTGCCGTACATG
Source organism: Pseudarthrobacter arbutini (assembly GCF_054510915.1). Classification (NCBI taxonomy): domain Bacteria; kingdom Bacillati; phylum Actinomycetota; class Actinomycetes; order Micrococcales; family Micrococcaceae; genus Pseudarthrobacter; species Pseudarthrobacter arbutini. Next base: position 141,929 of record NZ_JBTNDQ010000009.1, read on the forward strand.
TCGGCGCAGTGCCCGGGATCGGCGAGCACGGCGAGGTCCTTCGGGAAGGCAACACCATCGGTTTCGGCGAAGCGGTCGACGGCGGCCGAGAGTTCGCGGGTGATCGCGCCTTTTCCGGTCCAGCCGTCCACAAAGAGGATCTGCTCCGGGTCATGGTGGGCGGCCAGGTATCGCAGCGCCGTCTGGTCCAGGCCGACGCCGCGCACGATGCTCATGGTGTAGTGGGGCAGGTCGATGCCGTGGATCTGCTGCGCCCAGCGGCGCATCAGGATACCGACCGGTGTGCCGGCCCTGGCCAGGGAAACCAACACAGGCCGGTTCCGGCGCGCGGCCAGCGCCATCTCGGTCACGGTGCCCACGGCCTGCGCGACGCGCGCGGAGGAGCGGTCCAAGGCGTCCCGGTACAGCTGCTGGTACTCCTGCGAGGGCGAATATTCGATCGGCAGGGATTCTGCATAGCTCCCCCGGCCCGATTGCATCGCGGCTTCACGATCTTCCGCCGGCGCTTCCAGCGCCGCATCGCCGATGTCCTTCAGCAGCCACGTGACATCGTCCGGCGCGTAGGACCCGAACGCCGGTCCGGCCAGCGGCGCCGGGAGGACGGGCGAGGCGGGCAGGAGGACGACGACGACCGCGCGGCAGACGGCGCTGAGCACCTCCGATACGCTGCCGGGACCCGAGAGGACATCCGCGGTGGTTCCGGGTTCGGGCATCAGGACGATCGTGCCGAATCTGCGGCCGGCGGGGGAAACATTGTGGGCGAAGCGCACACCGGGCCCGTCCACAGTGGTGTCATGGCTGGCGAACTGAACACTGCTGTTGATGGCGTAATCCGGGCGGTCAAGGGCGACAATCGGGGATCGGGTGGTGGTGGAGAACCGGACGACGCGGTCCGGATTCAGCCGGTCCAGCTCATCGGCAACGGCCAGGGGCACGTGGATGAACTCCTCGCTGCCCAGGACCAGGACGGGTTCATCGATTGCCCCCTGCGGAAGCACTTGCTGGATCGATGCCCCGATGTCGGCCAGCATGGCCGCCGAGGGGGAACCGCCGTTGCCGAACCGGTCGCTCCGGACAGCGCCCCCGGCGTTGAGGAAGGTCACCGTTCCGGATGCCTCCTCCGGGGTTGCCGGCGCCTGCGGCAGTGCCGCCACCACGTCCTCGGCACGCTGAAGAATGTCCGCGCCCAGGGTGATCTGCCCCGTGCCCAGGGCCACCACCCGGATGCGGGTTCCGAGCCTTTCCGCCAGTTCGTCGAACCTGGCCCGGTCGCCCGGTGTCCGCAGGTCCACGAGCGCGGCCACCGTGTAGCTGGGATGGGGCGCCAGGGCGTGGAGTTCGGTAATGGTGTTGATGATCGTGGCCCCGGTGCTGAGTTCGTCGTCGACCAGCACCACCGGTTCAGGGGCGTTCAGGCGCCGCGGATCCGTGGGGAGCAGCCGGTGTGAGGTGGCGTGCGAATGTGATTCCTCGAAGGACCCGTAGGCGGCGGCGCCCGCCGGGGCGTGCCGGGATGAATGGATGTAATACGAGCCGATGGTGTCGGCCACAAGCCGTCCCAGCCCGGTGGCCGTCTCCGCGTAGCCGATGGTAATGATCTGCGGGTTGCGGGACTTCAACCCGGCGAGCTGCCGCCGGAGGCTCTGCAACGCGGCTCGCCGGCCGCCGTCGTGCGTTTCCCCTCGCAGGACCGCGGCGAGCCCGGCAGCAACGGTCCGAGCGGCCGGCAGTGATGCCGGGGAGGCGGACAGCGCCTCCCCGACGAGCACCCCCAGCAGCTCACCGGCGGCCATGACCAGCCCGGGTTCCGACGGGACGTGTTTGCCCAACACCTGGGACACCAGCAGATGGGCCCGCTTGGGATTGCGCCGCAGTGCCAGTCCCACCAGGTCCTCGACCGGCAGCAGGCTAGCGGAGTGGTCCGTCTTGATGCCGACGCCGAGCGCGTCCCGCACAAAGCCGCCGGTCCAGGGGTGCTGGCTCAATTCATGCTCGCTTCCAGAAGGTCAACGTAGGTGATGTTCTCGGCGGCAACGCCGAAGGCTGCGGCACGCAGCAGCGTCTGGCCGGCCCAGGCCTGATGGGGCTTCATCTCATTCATCTTGTTGCCGTACGGCGAGGCCGAGGCGCCGCCGCCGTTCTTGCCGGCAATCTCCTGTGCGTCCACGTATTCCTCGTGGCTGACGACGCACATGGCGTGGACCAGCGGGACATGGGTGGGGTGGATGACCGTCTTGCCCAGCAGCCCGTTGGCCAGGTCCAGTTCGATTTCGCGGATCAGCCCGTCGAGGTTGGCCGTCAGGATCCGATCGCGAAGGGGCATCTCGTTGGCGTCGGCGAAGGGAGTGCGCCGCAACAGGGGGCGCAGCACCCGCTCGCTGTTGCTGTAGTGCTCCCAGACCGGGCCGGAGATCACGAATCCGTTGTCCGGCCGGCCCAGCATATTGACGATGTCCCCGATCACGGAGGCTACCACCTTGACGTCATAGATGGTCAGGTCCCGGGAACGGCGCAGGCCGAAAGCACTGGACATGTCCGTGGCGCCCACGCGGACCGCCAGAACATCCTCCCGGTTGGCTTGCAGCAGGTCGCAGATCCCGGTCAAGGTCCTGGCCCGGGTCTCGCCGTGGATCATGGCCGGCGATTCCAAGATGGGCATGATCCGCAGCCTGCGGCCGCCCCCACGGGAAGCGTTGATGTTATGCAGGGCATCCAGGAACCGCTGCGCCTGGCCGGTCTCATTCTCAAACTTCGGAATGACAAAGCCCATCAGCAGGTCCAGGGCCTCGCCGCAGCGGCGGGCCAGGCTCAGCATCTGCTCCGGGGTCCGGACCCGGAGGAACAGCAACGGGCCCTCTTCGGGGTGGAAGGCGGTTTCGGGGTCGCTGCCGGTGCCGCTCCCGCGGCGCGGCCCGGCGGAACCGGCATGCAGCCGGGTCAGCGTGTCCACAACGTTGGTCTCGGCGGAGTCCACCGCATCATCGGCGATGGAATCCTCAAGGCAGATCACCATGCTCAGGCAGCCGCGGGCCGCCTGTTTGCGGATATCCTGGGCCAGGTTCGGGCGGTCCGCCGGAGTGTAGAGCGTGGCGCCCAGGGCCACGGCCAGCAGAGCGGGAGCGGAGCCCAGGCTCAGCTCCTGCGGAGCGATGTGAAACAGGCGCGAGGCATGCTCGTCGGTAAGAAAACTGAAATGGCGCATGCCGTCCCGTCAGCGTCCCTGCCGGCGGGCGGCAGCTTGGGTGGTCATGGAAAAGCCAAATTCCTGCCAAAGCAAGGAAGCGTCGGCGCTGTCCGGCACCGGTTCGGCGCGCAGCTCGATGACTCCATCGATCGCGGCCAGGGACAGGATGTATCTAGGCTCCCCTTCAGCTGCGGGCAGCGTGACGGTGCCGCCGTCGAAGATCTCCACGGTCAGAGGGGCCGCATACGGTGCGACAAAGAGCGCCCGGCGCAGTTCGCGGATATGCCGCAGCGCCACCACGGCCGTCCCGTCCACGTAGCCCACCAGCGGGCGGTTTCCCGAACACCTGACGGAAGTGCCGGAGACCGCGCCATCAACGGTCATGGCCCCGGTCACGCGCTCGGAGCTTTCCCATGCCGCCGAGGTTGCCCCGGTCACCAGCAGGCTGCCGATCGCTGACTGGCGCGGGTCAAGGCGGATCATCGGCGTCTGGGCATCGAGCAGCCGCGTCGCGCCGATGCCAGGAGCCGGAAACAGCCTGGTGGGCCGGGCCGCGGCCATCGGCCGGGCTCCGGCCGATGGGGGCGCGGCTGAGGTGGCTGCTGCTGGGGAGGCGGGCGCGGAGGATCGGCTCAGGGACAGCGACGGGGCGGCCGCGGGGGAAACAGCCGACGACGGCGGAGCTGTCGCCGAGGCGGGTGCAGGGGCGGATGTGGCCGCGGCCCCTGATGCTGGGGCGGATGTTTCAGCGCGGGCGGCCGGCTTGACTCGCCGGCTGAGGTAGGTGATGTCCGTGCGGATGCTGGACCTGTTCAGAGACATGGCTTAGACATCGAACCGGAAGTCGGCTGCCACGCCGCGCAGGCCGGTGGTGTAGCCCTGGCCCAGGGCACGGAACTTCCAGTCCTCGCGGTGGCGGTACAGTTCGCCGAACATCATGGCGGTGATGTTGTCCTGCGGGGACTGGGGAATGTCGAAGCGCACCAGCTCCTGATTCTGTGCGGTGGCCACCCTGATGTACTGGCCGCGGATGGCGGAGAAGGTGCCGGGGCCGCGGAGATCGGGGTCCACATAGACAATGAACGTAATCTTGGCGACGCTGGCCGGCACCAGGGACAGGTCGACGTCGATCTGCTCCTGGTCGTCGGTGCCGGCGAAGGCCATCGAGCCCTCCGGGCTGGCGATCTGGTTGAAAAATACCAGGTGATCGTTCGAGACGGCCCGGCCGCCGGCGTCGCACATGATCGCCAGGGGAACCAGCTCGGACTGGGGCCCCCGGCTGGGGATGGACTGCCAGCCCAAGCCGACCAGGATCTTGCTCAGTCCCGGGTTCTCGGCCGTCAGCGCGGCGTTGGCCCCGGCCACAAGATTGCCCATCAGCGGCCTTCCAGACGAAGGCTGGACGGCGCGAACTTATCCTCGAGGAACCGGCCGTGGGTGGACAGCTCGGCAATGGCACCGATCCGCACCTGATTGGCCAGGTCACGAGCTATTTCCTCGAGCGTGGCGAACTGTTCCGCCAGCAGCCGCGTCGGCCCGGACTCCTCAGTCCTGGCACTGTCCGGGAGCGCCAGATACGTGCGCAGGGGATCCGGGATGTAGCTGCAAACGATGGAATTCAACAGCACCTGCTGCTCCATCGAAGCCCCCTGCTCGGCCATATGGCTCACCAGCGGGCGCAGCACATCGTCGATTTGGCGCAACTGCGAGGACACCGACGTCGGCAGCTCAGCGCCGGCCCGCCGGATGGCGCTGCGCAGGTTGTCCAAGGATCCGGCGGTCTGCGCCATCTCGGCGTCGGCCGTTGGCTCGGGAGCCTGTTCGGTGATGCCCGGCACGGGGGCGCCGCCGAACAGGGAGCCGATGAACTTACCAATCACTGCGTTACCGCCTGCTGCTTTCCGCCGTCACTTAGTCTGTCTGGCCCTGCCGCGCGCGTTCCAGGTACGGCTTGGCCTTCAGCACGCTGGCTTCGAGGGCCCCGACGGTGCTCTCCATGTTCTTGGCCGCCTCCGACCGGAAGGTGTCGATGGCATCCATCGTGGCGAAGACATTGTCGAAGGCCTTCTGCAGCGTCTCCACACTGACCCCGGAGCTGGAAGCCTGCTGGTGGATTCGGGAAGTCTGGTCCTTGAGCATTTCGCTGGTGCTCAGGATCATGTTGTTGGTGGTGGTATTGACGGCATCGATCTGGTCCAGGACCATCTTCTGGTTGGCCAGGGCCTGGGCCACGATCACCGCCGTGCGCAGGGCAGAGATGGTGGTGGTCCGCGCCCGCTCCACACCCTTGATCAGTTCAACGTTGTTCTTACGGATCAGGTCCATCGCCAGGTACCCTTGCACCGAGACAGCAAGCTGGGTCAGGATGTCCTGGTGGCGCTGGCGAACGGGGAACAGGACGTCCGCCTCCATCTTCTGCGCCTCGGCAATCTGCCCGGCGGCGCGGGTGGAGTCGATCTTCTCCACGCAGGCGGCATCCAGCGCCTTCGCGAAGACGGCATATTCGCTCAGGGCCTGCATCGTTTCCCAGAGCTGGATTTTTTCGTTGGCCAGGCTGGCATTGTCCTTGAGCAACTCGTCCTGGCCCGTCATCAGGGACTTGATGATCTGGTTCAGCTGGGTCTGCGCCGACTCGTATTTCTGGAAGTACTTGGCCAGCTTGTTGCCGCCGGGGATGAAGCCCAGGATCTTCTTGCCCACGCTCATATTTGCCGCGTTGGGAGTGAGGTCCTCCACCGTGCTGCGCAGCTCACCCAGGGTGTTGGCCACCGCAACCTGGGCGCTGCTCCCGGACTTCTTGGCGCCGGCAATGGACGTCGAGGAACGCTCCAGCAGCCTGCTGGACGAGTTGCTGGACGCTGTGATCTCGGCGCTGCCGATCTTGTTGATGCCATCGACCTGTGCGGAGAACTCCGGGCTGCGCGCGTCCAGTTGGGCCAGGCCGGCCACGAACTCCCTGGCCTGCTGATTGATCTCGGCCCTTCGTTCGTCGGGGACCGGCACCATGCCGGGAGCGTCTTCGGGCTGGACTATGGCAGGGGCGTCCGGAGCCTGAAGCACCAATGAAGCCTCTGCGGCGTCGGGGGGAGTCAACGGAGAATTCATGATGCTGCCTTTTCGAGAGAGCGGTGGTGTCCCGGTTACAAGCAACCGGGACACCACCTCAGGTGGAAACGATGCGGAGCGGATGCAGTCAGTTCCGGACGTCAGTCCGGAACACGAATCAGCTAAGGTCGACGCCGAAGTCCTTGGCGATCCCGGCGAGTCCGGTGGCGTAGCCCTGTCCGACGGCCTTGAACTTCCAGTCCCCGTTGTTGCGGTAGACCTCAGCGAAAATCATCGACGTTTCGGGCGCTGCGTCCTCGCTCAGGTCGTAGCGGACGATTTCCTTGTCGTCGACCTGGTTGATCACGCGGCAGTAGGCGCTGCGCACCTGGCCGAAGTTCTGGCCGCGCGTTTCTCCCTGGTCGATGGAGACCACAATGACAACGCGCTCGACGTCGGCCGCAACCAGGGAGAGATCGATCAGGATCTGTTCGTCGTCGCCAGCGCCTTCGCCGGACCGGTTATCCCCCAGGTGGCTGACGGAGCCGTCCGCGGCAGCGGGCTGGTTGTAGAAAATGAAGTCCGCGGAGGACCGGACCTTGCCGTCCGCCGCCACCAGGAGGGCAGAAGCGTCGAGGTCGAAAGGCTCACCCGTCGTCGTACGCGGGTCCCAGCCCAGCCCCACCACAGCCTTCGACAGACCTGGTGCGCTCTTCGTCAGGGACAGATTGCTGCCTTTGGTAAGGGTTAGTCCTGCCATGTTTGTACCATTCCTTCGTGTTGAATCGGTCTTGCGAACTAGTCCAGCGAGATGCCGAAGTCGGTGGCGATGCCGTGGAGGCCCGTGGCATAGCCTTGGCCAACCGCCCGGAACTTCCATTCGGCACGGTTGCAGTAAATCTCGGCGAAAATCATTGACGTTTCAGGTGCCGCGTCCTCGCTCAAATCGTAGCGGACCACTTCCTGGTCCGTGTCCTGGTTCAGCACACGGCAGTACGCGCCACGGATCTGGCCGAAGTTCTGGCCGCGGGGATCCGCCCGGTCTATGGACACAACGATGACCACGCGGTCCACATCTGTTGCGATCAGGCTGAGGTCGATCAGGATCTGTTCGTCGTCGCCGTCGCCCACACCGCTGCGGTTGTCGCCCAGGTGGACTACCGAACCATCTTTGGCCTGGAGTTGGTTGTAGAAGATGAAGTCGTCCTGGGACCGGACCTTGCCGTCCGCCCCGACGATGAGAGCCGAAGCGTCCAGGTCGAAGGCTTCGCCGCTGGTGGTCCGCGGATCCCAGCCCAGGCCGATCAGGGCCCGTTCCAGCCCCGGATCGGCCTTGGTGAGTGAGAGATTATTGCCTTTGGTAAGGGTCAAGCTCGACACAATAAGGGATCCTTTGAACGACTAGAGGACGGCGGCAGCTGGTGCGATCAGATCCGCGACCGAGCGGCCCTGGGCCCGCTCCCCGATGGCCTTAAAGGTCCAGCCCGCGCCGTCACGGGATACTTTGGACATGATCATGGCCGAATGGGTCCCCGAGTCGGTCAGCTGGTACTTGGCAATTTCCGGGCTTCCTGGCGTGGAGTCGTCCACCAGCCGGCAGAAGGCATTCTGCACCTGGTCGAAGGTCTGGCCGGTGTAGCTGCTGATGACGAAGACGATGTGTGCCACGGCCGGGGAGACGAGCTCCAAATTGACCAGGATGGTCTCGTCATCGCCGTCGCCGTCGCCCGTCAGGTTGTCCCCGGTATGACGCGTGGAGCCGTCTTTGCTCTGCAGCTGGTTGTACCAGACCTGATCCAGCGACTTGCCGGCCGCGTCGAAGAAAATGGCCGACGCATCGAGGTCGACCTCCACGGACTTGGCCTTTCCGAAAAAGCCCTTCTTGACCGGGGCCGCCGAGTCCCAGCCCAGCCCCATCTTGGTCTTAGTGAGCGAACCGCCGTCTTTTTTGGTCAGCGACAGCGACTGGCCCTTCTGCAAGCTCAATCCCATAATTTTCTCAACCTCCAGCTAGTTTGAATACTCGTGTTCTCAGGTCCCAACGACTCCGGCCGTGCGCTAGTTCCGTGCGTACATGTGAAGTTAGTTGGGGGGTGAGGACGCGGACCATGCCGATCAGGCGGGTTCGAGAGCGATCCTAGCCGGAATCGAGGTGATGGCGAAGCCGCCTGACGCTGGCGGCAGGAGCAAAGACCCAGCGAAGGCATGGACTGGCGCTACGACCGGAATAACCGACGACCAGCCAGAGGCGTTCAAGAACACTTCGCGTGCGGCACTTTGAGTTCGAATTGGAGTCGTGGCGCGGGCGGGGCCGGACAAGGCGGCCGTGTATCGTCTCGTCTAATTGGGCGTATTTCAAACGCAGGACGGCTTTTACTGGACATTCACGTGAAATTAATGTTCAGTGCGAATCGAATTCAATATTGGGGGAAAAATGACTGACGTCAAGTATCAGGCGCGTCTGCAGGTGCTGTCCCAGTGGGCGACGGAGGCAGCCGGGCAGGGCCACCTTGTTCCGCGTATCGCCGATCTGGAGGCCATCTCCGCGGCCAGGACCGTCGAGGCCCCGGGAGTAAGCAGGGAGGCCGTCGAGCCATGGTTGCCGACAATCCAGTGGCTGTTGAAACAAGCGGCTTTTGGTGTTGTGGACCCACATGTCCAGCTCCCCGACGAATTGTCGCGTCCCGTGCGTGCGGCCCACGCTCTCCAAGTCGTTCCACCCGACGAAAATTCAGCCGACGCGCCGGCGCCGCCGGTGATGGAAGTAAGCCTCGTGGCGGTCCTTTCCCCGGACACGGAACACGGAAGCAGCCACGACGCCGAAGCCGTCACAGTCATCGCGGAGATCAAACCCGCTCCCCCCATTGCCAAGGGACCGAAGTGGGAGTCCGAGGCCCATGAGCAGGTTAAAGATGCCGTTCAGCGATTCACCAAACCACTCCACGATCTCCTTACCCGTGATGCCAATGAGGGCGACACCCGCCTTTTGATTACGGACATGCTCTGCGAGGGTTTGGGCTATGACAAATTCCGCGACCTGACCACCGAATACATGGTCAGGCAGGATTTCGCGGACTACGGCGTCAGAATTGACAAGCAGCTGATTGCCTTCATAGAGGTCAAACGGGTGAGCCAGAAACTCAATGAGCGCCACCTTCGCCAGGTCCAAATGTATGCGGTCAACGAGGGTGTGGAATGGATGATCCTCACCAACGGCCAGGTTTGGCAGGCCTATCACCTGACCGGTGGGCTCCCCGTGATTTTGAATCTCGCTTTCGAGGTTGACCTCCTCGGCCCTGAATCGCTGGAGGCAAAAGCGGACAAAATGTTCTTCCTCCACCGAGAGGCGCTCAAGCGCCGTCGGATCGATGAGCTGTGGAAGCACCGCGCGGCAACATCGCCGGATGCGCTGCTGGACGTCATCCTGTCCGACTCGGTGCTGGACATCATCCGCAAGGAAATCAAGCGGAATACCGGGATCACCACAACGGTCCAGACGCTGGCGACAGTGATCCGGACAGAGATCGTTGACCCTAAGCTTCGAAACAAGTAGAGCGGACGACGGCGGGACCTCCCGCCATCGTCCGCTCAAGGCCCAGGCGGACGTCCTCCGCGATACTTTTAGGAGTTTCAGCGGGGAAGCCGTGTCAACTCAACGCTGTGGTGCAGTCGATTGAGGGGAAACCTCAGGCTGGGAATGTCCGAGGAATCCATGTAGCAGCGACGCTGTTCCCTGCAGATGATCTTGCGCCGCCTTGAAGGCTGCCTCATCGTCGCCCCGGAGTATGGCGTCCACGATTTCCTGGTGCTGCCGGTTGGAATGTTCCAGGTTGGGTTGGATAAGAGGTATCCGGTCCAGCAGGTCACTTACCTTTGAGCGGACATCCGCCACCGCGAGCGCAAGGCTTGGCGACCCTGCCACTTCTGCGATCGCCACATGGAATCTTGCGTCCTTCGGCCGGTACAGATTCGCAGGCGCACTGGCCACCTCGGCCAAAGACCTCAGCAGGTGACCGCGCTGGGCAGGTGATAACGTCGCCCTGGCCGCCAAGGATGCGGCCGCCGGCTCGAGTACGCCGCGAAAGGTTAGGACGTCGTCTACCTCGGCCGGATCGAGTTCCGGGTAGGACCCCGAACCTGCAGGGGGCCGGCTGCACACGTACGTTCCTCCATAGCGGCCGCGCTGAACTTCAACGTATCCGGCCTTCTGCAGCTCGGCCAGGGCATCCCGCAGGGTGGCGCGCGATACGCCCAGCGTCTCGGCAAGTTCCCGCTCAGCTGGCAGCTTGGTCCCTACACCGAACAGACCGAGTTTGATGTTCTGGAGCAAGCGTTCGATGGTCTCCTCGAAGGCGTTGCCGTGCCGGACCGGGCGGAGAATCGGTGCGGGGTTTCCGAGCAGTTCCTCTTCCATACGCTTATCCTAATCGGTCCAAAAACAGGCCTATGGCAGGGGGCCCATTGAAGCGGGAAAAACCGCCGCGCCGGCCGGAAGCACGGTTGAACCGAGGAAAAGTTGGCCGACATCAAGGAACCCCTTGACCGTGCTCGTGATCTGCCACACACTGTAACGAGTTTATGGTCTTATTTCATACCAATAACCTTGGACGATGGGAACTAACAGTGGCATCCTCTGATTCAGCCCAGCCTACCGACGACAAGCGATATCTCCAGCACCGGCAACTGAAACGCGGGGCCGCGGGGTGGATCCTGCTTGCCGGACTCGGAGTTGCTTATGTCATCTCCGGCGACTTCGCAGGGTGGAACCTCGGCCTCGCCCAAGGCGGCTGGGGCGGTCTCCTCATCGCATTTGTTCTCATGGGCGTCATGTACACCTGCATGGCTTTCGGACTCGCCGAGCTATCCTCGGCGCTTCCTGCCACAGGCGCCGGATATGGCTTCGCCCGTCGCGCACTGGGCCCCTTGGGCGGATTCGCCACCGGGATGGCCGTGCTCATTGAATACGCCGTTGCGCCAGCTGCGATAGCCATCTTCATTGGCGGCTACGTTGAAGCGCTGGGACTCTTTGGCCTGACCAACTCTTGGCCGGTGTATCTGGTGACCTACGCTGTTTTTGTGGGCATCCATCTCCGCGGAGTGGGAGAGGCTCTCAAGATGATCTTCGGCATCACCGCAGTCGCCGTCGTCGCCCTGGCCGCCGTCGTCGTGGGCCTGATCCCACATTTCAACGCCCAGAACCTCTTTGACATAGTCCCTGACGGCTCGCCCACCTCGAGCGCTTTTCTCCCGATGGGAATCAGCGGCGCCGTCGGTGCACTCGTGTATGGCATCTGGTTCTTCCTTGCAGTCGAAGGGGTTCCCCTGGCCGCTGAGGAGACGGCCAATCCGAAGAAGGACATGCCGCGGGGCATCATGGTCGCTGTTGTGATCCTGGTTGTCTTCGGGGCCCTGATGCTCGTACTCGTTCCGGGGGCCGCAGGGTCAGCCGCAATGAGTGAATCCGATAACCCCCTCCCGGAGGCCCTGCGCCTGGCGTACGGTGGCAACACTTTCCTGGCAGACTTCGTCAACTATGCTGGCCTCGCCGGGCTCGTAGCCAGCTTCTTCTCCATCATTTATGCCTATTCCCGCCAGCTCTTCGCGCTGTCCCGGGCAGGGTATCTTCCCAAATGGCTGTCCCTGACAGGCAAACGGCGGACCCCTTATTGGGCACTGATCGTCCCTGGCTCAATCGGCTTCTTGCTGGCGGCAATAACCGGTGACGGCGCACTCCTGATCAACATTGCCGTCTTTGGTGCAACAGTCTCCTATGTCCTCCTGAACCTCTCGCACATTGTGCTGAGGAGGAAGGAACCGGACCTGCCCCGCGGTTACCGGACACCCGGAGGGGTCGCCACCACCTCAATCGCGCTGGTCCTTGCTGCCGTCGCGGTCGTCGCAACATTCGTGGTCGACGTATTCGCGGCATCCCTAACAGCTGCAATCTTCGGCGCAGCGCTCCTCTACTACTGGTTCTACAGCCGGCACCGCATCGTTGCAGGCGCTCCCGAAGAGGAATTCGCGCAGTTGGCTGCAGCCGAGGCCGAACTCAAGAGCTGACACGCGTCCCGTCACGGTCCATAAATTTCTCTCATAAATACGATCAAAGTTACGGAAATCAAATGACGAATCAAACAACCGGTACGTCCGCGCAAGGCCAACTCGGCGTCGATGAGCTGAGGGACCTGGTCGCGTCCGGTGACATCGACACCGTTGTCGTTGCCATCACCGATTCCATGGGACGCCTGCAGGGTAAACGCTGCGGGGCAAGGTCTTTCCTCGAAGACGTGCTGGGGCACGGGGCCGAAGGCTGCAACTACCTACTCAGCGTGGATGTGGAGATGAACACCATTGACGGGTACTCCATGTCCTCGTGGGCGAACGGCTATGGAGACATGGTGATGCGGCCCGACGTCGCCACCCTGCGCCGGGTGCCGTGGCTGGAAGGCACTGCCATGATCCAGTGCGATATCTTCTGGCTGGACGGCCGCCCCGTCTCCCAGTCCCCACGCCAGATCCTGCGCGCGCAGATCGAACGCCTGGAGGCCCTGGGATACCGCGCCCATATCGGCACAGAGCTCGAATTCATCATGTTTGATGACAGCTACGAAGAAGCATGGGACAAGAAGTACGAGGGACTCACGCCCTCAACCCGCTACAACGTGGACTACTCCCTCCTGGCCACAGCAAGACTGGAACCGGTCATCCGAAGCATTCGAACGGGCATGGAAAAGGCAGGCCTGGTCGTTGAATCTTCCAAGGGCGAGTGCAACCTGGGCCAGCAGGAAATCACGTTCCGATACGCAGAAGCGCTTACTGCGTGCGACAACCACGTCTTCTACAAAAACGGGGCCAAGGAAATCGCCGCCCAACAGGGCAAGAGCATTACGTTCATGGCGAAGTACAACGAACGTGAAGGCAGTTCCTGCCATATCCACTTCAGCTTGACCGACCTGGACGGGCATCCGGTCCTGGCCGGGGATGGCGAGCATGGCTTCAGCCCTGTCATGGAGCACTTCATCGCAGGCCAACTCGCCGGACTGAAGGAGCTGGCCTACTTCGTCGCCCCGAACATCAATTCCTACAAACGCTTCGTAGAAGGCAGCTTCGCTCCCACAGCCATCGCTTGGGGGCTGGACAACCGTAGTTGTGCACTGCGCATCGTCGGCCGCGGTCCCAGCCTTCGGGTGGAAAACCGCGTTGGAGGCGGGGACGTCAACCCTTATCTCGCAGCCGCCGCGCTTATCGCCGCCGCCATCCACGGTATCGAGAATGAGCTCCCCCTCGAACCGATCATGACAGGTAACGCCTACCAGTCCGACGCAGATCGCATACCCACCAACCTGCGGGACTCCCGTGCCCTGCTGACCAACAGCGAGATTGCACGCAAATCCTTCGGCGATGAAGTTGTGGACCACTACGTCTTCGCAGCAGATGTCGAGCTGAAGGCTTTTGACAGCGCAGTAACGGACTGGGAGCGCAAGCGTGTCTTTGAACGGCTCTGATAGCTACCGCCCACGGATCGGGCTGACAACCTACTTTCAGCAGGCTTCCTGGGGCGTTTGGACAGCGGATGCGGCAGTTCTGCCGGGAACCTACGTCCAGGCGGTCGTCGCTGCCGGCGGCACTCCTGTCCTGTTGCCGCCCGTCGGCACTGACCCATCGATCGTGGAGGTCCTGGACGGACTGATCATCTCCGGAGGCAGCGACGTGGGCCCGGAACAGTACGGGGCGCAGCCCCACCGGCTCACCCGCGCCCAACCGGCCAGGGACGTGCACGATATCGCCCTGACCAAGGCAGCTTTGGACGCCGAAGTCCCCCTTTTCGCCATCTGCCGGGGAGCCCAGATCCTCAATGTCGCCATGGGCGGGTCGCTGATTCAGCACATCCCCGATGTGAACCCGGAGGCGGACTACCAACCGGCGCCGGGTGTGTACGGCAACGTGGAGTTCACGACGGCGCCGGGCAGCATCAGCCGGCATCTGCTGGGAGCATCGGCCAGCGCACCCTGTTACCACCACCAGGCCATGGACCGCATCGCTGACGGCCTTTCCGTCACGGCGGCGGCGGCCGACGGCACGGTGGAAGCCCTCGAAACGGCAACGGGCGGTTGGGCACTAGGTGTCCAATTCCACCCGGAACAGAATCCCAACGACCTCCGGCTTTTCAATGGGTTCATTGAGGCTGCAACCAACTACCGCAAAAATCGAACGGAGAGCCCGGGCAATGTCCACCAGCACGTTTGACGTACTGAATCCGGCAACGGAAGAGGTAATCGAGACCATAACCCTTGCAACACTTGGGGACACTGACAGGGCAATCGAAAAAGCCGTCCAGGCATTCGAGACCTGGCGCCATGTTGCCCCTGCAGACCGGGCTCTCCTGCTGCGCAGGTTTGCTGCGGCAGTAGACGCCGACCTGGAAAATCTCGCCCAGCTGGAGGTACGCAACGCCGGGCACACCATCGGTAACGCCCGGTGGGAAGCAGGGAATGTCCGCGATGTCCTGACGTACTACTCCGCAGCCCCCGAAAGGCACCTTGGCCAGCAGATTCCAGTAGCTGGAGGGGTCAACATCACCTTCAACGAACCCCTCGGGGTCGTTGGGGTAATCGTCCCGTGGAACTTCCCCATGCCCATTGCCGCGTGGGGCTTCGCCCCCGCCCTTGCCGCTGGCAACACTGTCGTTCTGAAACCGGCGGAACTGACTCCCATGACTGCCATCCGGCTCGGACAGCTGGCAAGGGAGGCAGGCCTGCCCGAAGGAGTCCTGCAGATCATCCCCGGCAAGGGCTCAGTCGTCGGGGAACGCTTCGTCACCCATCCGGCAGTGCGGAAGGTTGTCTTCACCGGTTCAACCGGCGTCGGTAAGCGGATCATGGCCGGCTGCGCTGAGCAGGTCAAGCCCGTCACCCTGGAGCTGGGCGGCAAGAGCGCCAACATCATCTTCGCGGATTCGGACCTCGAAGCCGCTGCCGCAGCAGCACCCGGAGGCGCTTTTGACAACGCCGGACAGGACTGCTGCTCCCGCTCCAGAATCCTGGTCCAGGACAGCGTCTATGAAAAATTCCTCGAGCTCCTGGAACCCGTAGTGAAAGCCCTGCGAGTGGGCGACCCCAGCGACGAGGCTTCGTTCATGGGGCCGCTGATTTCCGCAGCCCAACACCGCACAGTCTCCGGCTTCGTCCCGGACGGCTCATCTGTGGCTTTCCAGGGATCCGCGCCGGACGGAAAAGGGTTTTGGTTCCCCCCCACCGTTCTTACGCCCTCCCGAGAGGACAGGGTAATGCATGAGGAGATCTTCGGCCCCGTCGTGGCAGTCGTTCCCTTCAAGGACGAAGCCGACGCACTCCGCCTGGCGAATGACTCGATCTACGGCCTGTCCGGATCCATCTGGACACGTGACATCGGTCAGGCGCTGAGGATGGCCCGGGGACTCGAGTCGGGAAACCTTTCAGTCAACTCCCACTCCTCGGTGCGCTACTCCACACCCTTTGGCGGATTCAAGCAGTCAGGACTCGGACGGGAACTCGGCCCGGACGCCCTGAACGCGTTCACCGAAACAAAAAACGTCTTCATCTCCACCAACCCATAACGTCCTCACCACAAAAGGAAGAAAAAATGATTGAAGTAATTTCCAACCGCCTCAAGGGACGCAGCGCTGTCATCACCGGCGGCGCCAGCGGGATCGGGCTCGCAACAGCTCGCCGCTTCGCCGCAGAAGGGGCTCATGTAGTCATCGCAGATCTGGACCCAACCGCTGGGCAGCGGGCCGCCGACGAGGTGGGCGGCCTCTATGTGAAGGTGGATGTCACCAGCGAAGAGGAAGTGAAGAACCTCTACGCCGTCACCAATGAAACGTACGGAAGCGTGGACATCAGCTTCAACAACGCCGGAATTTCGCCGGCAGACGATGCCTCAATCATCGATACAGGAATCGATGCGTGGCGCAGAGTCCAGGAAGTAAACCTGACCTCCGTTTTCTACTGCTGCAAATACGCCCTCCCTTACATGCAGGCACAAGGCAAGGGCTCAATCATCAATACTGCGTCGTTCGTTGCGGTCATGGGTGCTGCCACCTCGCAGATCTCCTACAGCGCATCCAAGGGCGGAGTGCTGGCCATGAGCCGGGAACTCGGCGTCGAATTCGCCCGACAGGGAATCCGGGTCAACGCACTCTGCCCGGGACCCGTCAACACGCCCCTGCTGAAGGAACTCTTCGCCAAGGATCCCGAAAAGGCAGCCCGCCGCCTCGTCCACGTTCCCTTGGGCAGGTTCGCTGAACCGGAAGAACTGGCAGCAGCAGTCGCCTTCCTCGCCAGCGACGATTCATCCTTCATCACCGCCTCGACCTTCCTGGTTGACGGCGGCATTTCAGGCGCTTACGTAACACCCGAGTGACGGCCAGGTCTTCCGCGTGGACCCTATCCCCAAGGCACGTGCGCAGCAGATCGGGGGCGTCGCAGATTACTTAGCGGACGACGGCGGGAGGCACCCGCCGTCGTCCGCTCGCGTTGGGTGCCACTCCCCTACAGCGCCGACCAGCCGCCGTCGGACGCGAGGATGGTGCCGTTGATGTTGGTGCCGTCGACGCTGAGCAGGAAGGTGTTAGTGCGTGAGTTTTGGGTGGTGGATGGCATCGAGGATGGCTTGCTGTTCGGTGGCGATGTCGGGGGCGAATCTCTGGGTGGCGCCGTTCACTAATTAGGCATAGGGGTTATCGTTCAGTTCACTAATTAGGCATAGGGGTTTTCGCACATTCCTTGGACATAGGTATAGGGGATCGGTTGCGCATTCTTTCGCTCCTGGTCTACGCTTTCGCATATCTGGCAGTTACATTTAGCCGTCGTTGTTTCTGGGTCGACGCTTGCTTAACCCAATCGGATACTTTAAATCCCCAGTAGAAACAGCGATGAATATGAAAGCTACGTCCGCTGACTTAGTAAAGCCCTCGTCTTCGCCACAAGCGACACTACAAGTCTGCTCGGTAATTCCAGCGGTGCTTGGGCCGCCGGCAATTACGGCTATCAGAGCATCAGTCATTCAGGCGTTGCCAATCCGCCGAGGTCGGACAAGTCACAGAGAAAGCTGTGGTGGAACGACGGGACCTGGTGGGCCAACATGTGGAAGTCCGGCAGCGGGTGGCACATCTACCGGCTGCGCCGCAGCCCGGAGACGTGGATGGACCGGCACGAACTTCCCGATTGTTCCTAATGGCGGCGATGTAACAATCGCATGGGACAGCGGGTCCAACAAGATTTTTAGGCTTGATAGGGGGCAGGCTGATGTTCTGGCGTAAATGCGTAGCGGTTGCATCATCCATTCTGGTTGGGTTCGCAATCATTACTCCGACAACGGCAAGCGCCGCAACGACGATCTCGCCGACCATAGACACATACGTACAGGCGGACAAGGCGACTACCAACTTTGGGGCTAGCGTCCGTTTGTCCACAGAGGGCCGTGCGAACATCTGGCGGAACACACTCCTACGGTTCAATGTTCCAGTTCCCGCTGGCGAACATGTTGTTTCGGCTAAACTGCGGGCATATTCGGAGGCATCCACAACTTCCACTGAGTTCGTGGATGTTTTCACTACGTCTGGCGGCTGGACCGAGAGGGGAGTTACTTGGAATAACGCACCAGTACGCGGGACGTGGCTGGGGAAGGCTGGCGGGTTCGCTACCGGCTCGTGGGTTGAATGGGATGTTACTAAGGGCGTTAGCGCAAAGGGTGGCGAGCAGAACTTCAAGCTGGAAAGCAACGCGCAGAAGTGGATCGGATTCAAGTCGAAGGAATCTTCTTCCGCCCTGCGTCCAAGGCTGGTCGTTACGACCGCGCCTGACACGTTAACACCTACCGAGGCGGCCGTAGTCCATGGTTGGGGCACGCGTGTAACTGGCGACGAGTTCAATTACACAGGTGCGCCGGATGCCACGAAGTGGATTGTTTACAACAGCGCCGGGCACGCGGGCAACGGTGTCCGGAGTCCACAGCAGGTTACCGTGGACGGTTCCAAAATGGTCATGACTGGAAGTCCGGACGGCACGACCGCTGGAATGGGCGCGAAGTTCGCAAACCAGAAGTACGGGCGGTGGGAAGTCCGTGCGGCCGGGTCCGGTGATAATGAGTACCATATGGTGTCCATCCTGTGGCCGGATAGTGAGAATTGGCCCTGTGACGGCGAAGTTGACTACGCGGAGACGACTGGTGACTGGAACCTCATCACGTTCTTCCACCACTATGGATGTTCGAACTCGCAGACGTCGGCGTCCAGGGCTCTGGACGTTACTCAGTTCCACAACTACGCGGTTGACTGGTCTCCGAATGGGATCGTCGGCTACGTCGATGGGGTGAAGTGGTTTGAGGACAACAACTCCGCGCACCAGCCTCCCGGTACGATGCACCAGACGCTACAACTGGACTGGTTCCCAGACAGCACTGCTAATGGCGCTGGCGAGATGCGAGTGGATTGGGTTCGCGTGTATGCAGCGGCTGGAACGGCCTAGACCTACACCTTGACCCGACTGCCGGGCGAGACCCGGTTACGCAGACCCCGTGGCCGCGGTCCGGAAGAACAACTCCGTGACCGTGGCCAGCCGGTGCGGATCTTCCCGCGCCACAGAGTTCCCGGGAGGAGTGCATGGACAGCAGCGGCACGCCTACGTCCACGGTCCGGATTCCAAGCCTCGGTGAGGTGAGCGGTCCGATGGTGGGTCCTTCCAGACGTTGCTGAGGGTGATGCGCTCCACCATGCGCCCGGTGACGATTGATCCCGATGCCGTGGCGGCCATCGCGCTGCGGCTGATCGCCGAACATCCCGAGCTGGCCAGCCGGAGTTACGAGTCCCTGGCGCCGCAGCGCGAGCGCGCACGGGCGTACCTTGTTTCGGCCGGCGTCGACGAGGATGTGGCGGGGTATCTGTGCGCCGCGTTCATGGGCGCTACGTTCGAGGCCTGGATGCGGTGGGCCGCGGGGACGGATCCGGATCCCGTCCCCTATCTGGTGGCGGCCGCCGAGGTGCTGCGCCTGCCGTAGCACCCCGATTAACGCAAGCGGACGACGACGGGAGGTCCCGCCGTCGTCCGCTTGCGTTTACGTTTGCGGCAATTACTGTCTGTGGTGTTCAGCAGTGGCCACGCGGGCCTCGCGCGAATCCGTCTTGTTTGCCGGGAGGCCTGCGTACGTCCAGACGCAGGGCCGGCCGGAATCGCTCGGAATGAGCTGGCCCTCGTAGAGCTGAATGCTCGCCCCCGCGGGGCTCCGCCAGACGCCGGTCAGCTCGCAGTGTGTGCCGGTGGCCTGCTGGCGTGGCACCGACAGGTTGATGACGCGGCGGGCCCGCTTCTCGGCCACGGGAAGTCTCCGCTTCACGATGGCTCTCCCGCCGGTTCCCGGTAGGTGCTTTCCGGAACATCAGTGATGAACATGTGCCCGGGAGCGTGGCTGATGGCGAAGGAGGGCCTGGATGCCATCACTGCGCTCTGCGGTGTCACGCCGCAGGCCCAGAAAACCGGCACCTCCCCCGGCCGGATCTCCACCGCATCCCCGAAGTCGGGACGGTTGATGTCGGCAATGCCCAGATCCTCCGGCGACCCGACGTGAACCGGGCTGCCGTGGACCTTCGGCACTTCCGACGTGACCCTGACCGCGGTTTCAACCAGCTCGGGCAGCATGGGACGCATGGAGACCACCATGGGGCCGTGGATCCGTCCCGCCGGGGTGCACTCCACAGTGGTGCGGTACATGGGCACGTTGCGGCCGGTTTCGGTGTGCCGCAGCGGGATCCCCGCAGTGGCTAGCGCCGCTTCAAAGGTGAAGCTGCAGCCGATGAGGACGGCCACCATGTCGTCGCGCCAGACAGACGCGACGTCGGTGACCTCCTCGGCCAGTTCGCCGTCCACCCACACGCGGTAGGCGGGGATATCGGTGCGGATATCGGAGCCGGGCGCCAGGGCGCTTTCATACTGTCCCGCCGGAATGATGTCGATGACGGGGCAGGCTTTGGGGTTCAGCCGGCAGAATTCGATGAATTCATCGGCGTAGTCGGCCGTCACCGCTATCAGGTTCGCCTGGGTGTAGCCGTCGCTCCAGCCGGAGGTGGGGGTGACCAGGCCGTTGCGGAACTTCAGGCGCGCGTCGGCGGGGGCCAGGAGGGCGTGTGGCTGGCTCACTTGGACTCAACAAGTTCAGCCGCTGCCTGCCCGTTCTGCAGGTATTCCTCATCCTCGGCAACGTTGGAGTCGCGACCCAGGGCCAGGCCCACCAAGGTCAGCAGGCAGGCGACGCTGAGGTAGATGGCCACCGGGACCCAGCTGTCATACGTGCTCAGCAGGAGGGTGAACATAAACGGGGCGATGGCGCCGCCGATGATGCCGGCGAACGTGTAGGCCAGTGAGCTGCCGGTGGAGCGGAGCCGCGGCGAGAACTGCTCGACGACGAACGCTGCCTGCGGTCCGTACATAAACGAGTGGCAGAGCAGGCCCAGCACGATGCCCACGACCAGCATGACCGGGGACCGGCCTTCGAGGACGATGAAGAACAGGTAGGCCCAGACGGCGGCGCCAACTGCGGCGATCCCGTAGACCAGGCGGCGGTTGATGCGGTCGGAGATGGCGCCGGCGAGCGGCATGGTGAAGATCTGGAGGGCTGACCCGATCAGGACGGCGACGAGAACCTGGCCGCGGTCGAAGCCGAGCTCCTGGATGCCGTAGGTGAGCGTGAAGACGGTGCACATGGCGTACAGAACGTCCGGGCCGATGCGGCTGAGCATGGCGGCGATGAGGGGCCGGCGCTGGGTGGCAAGCACCTCGCGGATGGGAGCCTTGGGCTTGTCGCCCCGGGCTTCCATGGCCTTGAAGATGGGGGTGTCTTCGAGCTTGAGCCGGATCCAGAGGCCGAAGGCCACCAGCAGTGCGGAGATCAGGAACGCGATGCGCCAGCCGAAGCTCAGGAAGTCTTCTTCGGACAGGGTCAGGGTGAGGACGGCGAGTGCACCGTTGGCCATGAGGTTACCGGCGGGCGGGCCGATCTGTGCGGCAGAGGCCCAGAATCCGCGCTTGTTCGGGTCGCCGAATTCGCTGGAGAGCAGCACCGCGCCGCCCCATTCGCCGCCGACGCCAACGCCCTGGGCGAAGCGGAGGAACACGAGGATGGCGGGGGCGATGACGCCGATGTTGTCATACGTGGGCAGCAGGCCGATGAGGAAGGTGGCCACACCGATCAGCATCAGCGTGATGACCAGGATCTTCTTGCGGCCGATCTCGTCCCCGAGCCGGCCGAAGATGATGCCGCCAACAGGACGGGAAATGTAACCGACGGCGTAGGTGGAGAAGGCCAGCAGGGTACCCGTGACCGGGTCCGAGGCCGGGAAGAAGATAAGCGGGAAAACGATCGCAGCCGCGGCGGAGTAGACGGCGAAGTCGTAGAACTCCAGCGCAGTTCCGGTCAGGCTGGCCGCGAATGCCTTGTACATGTCCTTGCGCCCCACCGGGGGCTTTGCGTCAACGGGGGCCATTGCTTGGGGAGTGGCCATGTTAATCCTCCATGAAGAGAGTCGATGTCATCCGAGTGCGGGATGGATGGTGCTGGTGCCCGCTTCTGTCCTCGCCTGCGGCGTTGCAGGGTGGGACATTTGGGCGGCTGGGCGGCTTGCCGTCAGGATGGCTGCGGAAGTCGGAATTGCGGCGATCGTTGGATTGTTGAACAATCCTCTTGTTGAACAAGCTACGCGACGCAGATCACACCGTCAAGGGGTTCATGGGTTTAAACGCAAGCGGACGACGGCGGGAGGCTCCCGCCGTCGTCCGCTTCCGTTTGGTGCCTACTGGCTGAAGGGGACCTTCTCCCAGCTCAGGACATCATCGCCGTCGCTGCCGTTGCCGGCAACGGTGAACCTGACGTAGTTGGTGGCGTTGGCCGATCCGTCCACGGTGATGCGCTGCAGGTCATCCGCGGCGGGCTGGCCGTAGACCTCCAGCCATGGTGAGCCTTCCGCCAGCGGCTGGTTCTCGGCAAAGACGTGGCTGTCGCCGTTGATGAGATAGACCGGGCGGTCAAAGCGGTTGGTCTCTTCAATGATGGCCGCAACGATCTCCCGGAACCCGGAGACCGTTTCCGGGTTGGCAGTGGCCGCGGCGAGAAGCGACGGATCAAACATGTCGGCCTGCGTCATCAGCACCACGGCGCGGTCGTTGCGGCGCTCGGCGTCAGTGAACGTGTCACGTATCTGGCCCAGGACGGCATCCGTCCGGTGCTCAACTTCGGCAAGCTGCTCGGGCGTGGGTGTGGTCTCGCCCAGGCCGCTCCATGGAAGCAGCGAGTTGTTGCTGCCCTGGACGTTCACCACGGAGAAGGCCACGCGGTTCTGGGTGAAGCGGACATTCTCCGGAAGCCCAAGCTCCTCCTGCGTCTTGACCGGCATGGTTGCGCCCAAGGTCTTGCCGGGCTCGTCGAAGAAGACCTCCCGCAGCTTGTCCAGCCGTTCCAGCGGGTTGTAGGCGCCGTTGTTGGTGCGGTGGCAGTCCACCCACTCGTTGTCGCCCGGGGTGAAGACCAGCGGGTGCTCGAAAGTGTCGAACTGGGAGCGGATGTTGGCGAAGTACTCGTCGGAGCACACCGAGGAGCCGTTCTTGATGTCGCCCACATGGGTGACGAACTTCAGTGCGCTGTCGGCGTTGATGTCCTGGATGCGGGACGGGAATTTGGCGATTTCGGCGGCGCCGTAGGGGATGTCGCCGATGACGCCAAAGGTGAACGCCTGGCTGTCAGGGGTGTTATTGGCTGCAATGGCGGGCTGGGACGCAAGGAGGCCGAGCGCCAGGACGGCCGCCGCCGCCGTCGTCGTTTTCACGGTCTTTGAAGGCATGGTGGTGTTCCTGTGTCTGCTGAGTGGGGCGGCTTTAGAGCGTGCGGGCGGCGAGGAACTGTTCCAGCGCCTCAAGGTCGTCGGTGTTGATGTGGTCCACGCCGGCGTCGAAGAGTTCGTTCCAGACAGCTTCGCGTGCGGCGCCGGGCTGGTCAGGGGTGGCCCAGAAGCGGACCCGGTAGCCCTTGGCGTGGGCGTCAGTCACGTATGCGTGGAGCTTGGTGCGTTCGGCCTCGGGCATGGGGCCCACGCCCTGCCAGGTGAAGAGCTTGGTCCAGTTGTTGCTGACCAGCGGCATCAGCTCGGCAGGCATGCCGGAGGTGAGGTCGGCGGAGCGTCCGTCATAGAAGCCGAACCGCTTGTCCTGCGCCTGCATGGTGGCCAAGGGACGGTTTCCGCTGATGACGGCGGTAACGGGCCCGGTTTTGGTGGTGCCGTTGCTGTAGCGGCTCATGATGTCCCGGTGCTCGGCCAGTTCCTGCTCGATGGCGGCGTAGGTGGCCTCCCCTTCACTCTTGATGTCGATCAGGAGCTGCAGGCTGCCGTCCCAGTGGGGATAAACGCTGTGGCCCTGGTTCCGCACCAGCTCGTCCAGCGGATCGAGGTAGAGGCTCTCAAGCGTTACTCCCGGCTTGGCGTCCTCGAGGTCGTGTGCCACCAGAAGTTCGCCGTCAACCAGCCACACGTCTGCTTCAACGCTGGTGAATCCATGCTCCAGCGCATCGAACAGGGGACGGTGGTGCTCATAGTCGTTGTGGGCATGGGCCTGGGCGAGCGGCTGGCCGACGACGACGGGCGCGGGCTTTGGTGCCTCTGTTCGGGCCGGGGCGGCGGCTGTCCCGGCCAGAGAGGCTAGGACGGCGAGGGCGGCAATGGTGCTTTTCACAAACACGGAGTACTCCTACGCATACAGGGGATTCTCCGCCCGGCCGGTTGGGGGTGCCGGGCAAAAGGGGGCGTAAAAAGACTGCTGGTCGCGGGAAAACGGTGGAGGACCTCCCGGTTGCTGGAGGGTGAACTGGGCGGGACCAATGCCCGTGCCGTGCCAGCACGGCCAGCGTGCGTTACGGCGCCCCCAGGTAAACGCTGACGGTGGTCCCTCCGCTGGGGCTGGGAGAGATCTCCAGCCGTCCCCCGTGGGCGGCAGCGATCCTGGCACACGTGGCCAGGCCCAGCCCCGTGCCGGAAGGGTCGCCTTCCCGGTGCAGGCGGACCAGCGGTTCAACCACCCGGCGCCGGTCCCCGGCGCCGATTCCCTTGCCGTTGTCCTCCACCCGCACCACGACGCCGGCTCCGGCTTCCTGCCCGCTGACGCTGATGACCGGGGGAACGTCCGGACGGCGGTAGGCCACCGCGTTCTGGATCAGGTTCTGCAGCGCTACCCGCATCTGGGTTTCGTCAGCGTCGAAATCAAAGTCCTCACACTGCACCACCGCTCCGGCTTCCCGCAGTCCCAGGCTGAGGTCATCGGCGACTTCCTTCACCAGGGCAGCCAGCGACAGCCGGGACCTGGACAGCGAACCGCCGATGGACGCGAACGCAAGCAGCTCCTCCACCATGGACAGCATCCTCCGCGCACTGCTGCCCACGATTTCCAGGTACTCTGTGGCCTCCCCTGTCTGGCCCGATTCCGCGTCCGTGGCACCCAGCTCGATGTAACCCAGGATGGTGGTCAGCGGATTGCGGAGGTCATGGCTGACCCGGCCGGTGAATTCAGCAAGCCGTTCATTGCTGCCCTTGGCTTCATCCAGGGCGTCGGCCAGGGCGCCGTGGAGTGCCGTGACCCGCCGGGCAGCCAGCAGGCGGGTGTGCAGGATGAAGGGGTCCAACGGCTTGGTCACGTAGTCGTCCGCCCCGGCCCGCATGCCTTCCAGCACGTCCTCTTGGGCGCCGTGCGAGGTCAGCAATACAACGTACGTATACGAGCTTGTCTCGGCGGCCCGGATCGCCCGGCACAGGTCAAACCCGTCGAGCCCGGGCATCATCAGGTCGCTGACCACCACCTGGGGACGCCGCTCCAGGTAAAGCTGCCACGCCGTGTCGCCGTCCGCGGCCACAATGCATTTATGCCCGGATTTCTCGACGGCGGCTTTCGCCACGAGCAGGGACCCTTCGTCGTCGACAACCAGCACCGTCATGGCGGCCCCGGAGTTGCCCAGCAGTCCGGAAATCTTCGCGGCGTCCACGTCCGGGCGGCCCAGACCGCCCGGCGCACTCCACTTCGAATCAACAGTCATGAGGCCCCCAGGCCATTTATCGTCACGAAGCCAGCCCACAATCGGTCCGCTGGACCTAATCGTCCCACGGACCACGCTGGCGGTGATCGAACCACCAGCCGCCGTCGGACGCGAGGATGGCACTCCAATTCCAGGGCGACCGCACGGATCAGCAGGCATAAGCTGATAACAGCACTTCTCTTCCAGCGCCGGGAGGTCATCATGGACACTGAAACCGCCGAAGTGATCGGTCATGATGTCACCACCATCACCTGCGTGTGCGGGAACACCGTCAGCCAGGACGGGTTGATTCAGGCCAACTCAGAAGGCGTCCCGGTCTTCATCGGAGAGAGCAGCCCGGTCCCGGCGGAACTGGCGGAATGGCCGGCGGATGGGGAGCTCTACACGCTGTGTCCGTCATGCGGCCGCGTGTACCGTGACTCGGTCATCGAGGAGACGGGGACCGCGCCCGTTGCTTTCCGGGTCGACGTCAGCGCCAGCCCAATGGCCGAGGCCATCCGGGTCCACTGGAACCTCAGCACCTGATCAGGCGGCGTCCTCAGGGGCCAGAAACTGGCAGAGCGGCAGACCTTCCGAACCTTTCATTGGACGGGGAGGGGCCGCATGATAGGCGCATGACTGAAATCGCATCAGCCGACGAATCCGCTGTTGCCAAGGCCCAGCGCGAGCTCGAAGCGGCCGGCGTCCGCACCGTGATCGGCACGGTGGTGAATGCTTCGGGCATCACGCTGGCCAAGAGCGTTCCGTTAGCCCGGCTCAAAGCCTTCCACCAATCCGGCATGGGCGCTGCCCCCGTCTGGCATGTCTTCACCATCGACGGCGGGATAGCGTTCACGGACAGCATCACCCCCGTTGGCGATATGCGCCTCAAGATCGATATCGGGGGACTCCGTGTCCTGCAGGGCGGCCGCGCATGGGCACCGGGCAGCCTTTTCGAACAAGACGGGGCCGCGTCTCCAGCCTGTGCCCGCGGTCTCCTGGCCGATGTCGACGGCAGCCTCGACGAGGCCGGATACCAGGCACTCGTGGGCCACGAACTTGAATTCTTCCTCGTCGCCCCGGACGGTTCAGCGCTGGAAACCGCACCCTGGGTTCCGTACGGGGCAACCGGCCTCCTGGACCGATCGGAATTCCTCGATGATCTGCTGTCTGTGCTGAACAATGCCGGCATTCCGATGGAGCAGATCCACGCCGAGTACGGCAGGAACCAGTTCGAGTTTTCGCTTCCCCCTGCTTCGCCGGTTCAGGCAGCGGACACCGTGGTGGTTGCCAAGCTCATCGTTGGCATCGTCGCCCGGGCCCACAGCATGCAGGCCTCGTTCTCCCCGCTGCCCTTTCCCGGCACTGTCGGAAACGGCGCCCACCAGCACTTTTCGCTCCACAAGAACGGCCTGCCACTGTTCTCCGGCGGCAGCGGACCGCACGGCATCTGCCCCGAGGGAGGCGCGGCCATTGGCGGAATCATCGCAGGACTCCCCGATATCCAGGGCTTCCTCACGGGATCAGTCTTGTCCGGAAGCCGGTTGACACCCGGCACGTGGTCGGGTGCCTACTTATGCTGGGGCCTGGAAAACCGGGAGGCCTCAGTGCGTTTTCTGAACGAGGGCAACAGCAATCCGCATGGAGCCAACGTCGAGGTGAAAATCGTCGACCCGTCGGCAAACGTGTATCTGGCCTCCGCAGCCATCCTTGCACTCGCCCTTGACGGCATCCGCGGCGGTCGCAGGCTTCCGGCAGAGATCCCGGGTGACCCCGGACGGCTTTCGGACGGCGAGCGGGACCGGGCCAACGTCCGGCTGCTCTCAGGCTCCCCCACCGCCATCATCGACACGCTGGACAAGTCACGCCTGGCACGCGGGCTTCTCGGGGACGCCATCGTCGATGCCACGGTGGCCGTCCGGCGCTACGAACAGCGAATCTCGGCGGACCTCTCGCCGGGCGAGCTTGCTGAACGCTTTCGACTTGCCTGGTCGATCTAATGGCGGGCGGTTCTTTCCCGGACTTCGTCGAACAAGTCAGCCTGATTGATCACCACGTGCATGGCGCGTTTCACGCTGACGGTGATGAGACACGCTTTCAGAACTCGCTCAACGAGGGAAACACCGAACCACTGGCCAAGCCCGAGGACACCTACAACACCCAAATCGGGCTCGCCATCCGGCGCTGGTGCAGCGGCATTCTTGATTTGCCACGGCACGCCTCACCGGCGGACTACTGGAGCCGGCGCTCCGAACTTTCAGAACTCGAGGTGTGCCGCCGCATGACCCGCGCTGCTGGCGTGAGCGACTGGCTGATCGATACAGGCTTGGATGCCGCTGACTACCTCGGCAAGGCGGGCATGGCCGACGTCTCCGGTGGGCGGACCCACGAGATCGTTCGGCTGGAACGGGTCGCCGAGTCGCTGATCCAGGAGATTGCCAATCCGGCAGATTACGTCGAAGAGTTCGGTCAGCGGCTTCACGAGCTCGCCCGCAGCGCGGTGGCCGTCAAAACAGTTCTGGCCTACCGCGCAGGATTCGACCAGAATCTCAGCCGACCTGCACCGGCTGCGGTTGTTGAAGCAGCCCGCCGCTGGCAGGAGAACCCGCGCGCCGGCACCCACTCCAGGCTCACCGATCTCACGATCATTGCCCACGGGATCTATACGGCGGTGTCCATGAGGCTTCCGCTGCAATTCCATGTTGGATTCGGTGACCGCGACCTGGACCTCCACAGGACCAATCCCCTGTACCTCCTGGATTTTCTGCGGTCCTCCGAAGTCCGGGACACACCCATCATGCTGCTCCACTGCTATCCATTCGAGCGCGAAGCCGGCTATTTGGCCCACGCCTTTGAAAACGTCTACCTCGATGTGGGCCTTGCCGTGAACTTCACCGGGTCACGGAGCCGGGGTCTGGTGGCCCGCTCATTCGAACTGGCTCCCTTCACGAAAATCCTGTACTCCTCCGACGCGTTAGGCCCGGCCGAACTCCACTACCTCGGCGCGAGACTGTGGCGGACCGCAATCACCAAGGTGGTGGGCGGATGGATCGACGACGACGACTGTTCCGAGGCGGACGCCCGCAAGATCGTGCAACTCGTCGCACACGACAACGCCCGACGTGTGTACGCGCTCCCCTGAGCGCCGGCACGAGATCCGAGCAAGCAGAACGGACATCAGGCTGAACCTGGCGCAGCGGACGACGGCGGGACCTCCCGCCGTCGTCCGCTTGAGTCAGTGCCGCACAGCTAGTGAGTCTCTGCCGTCAGCACTTCACCGCGGCGCTACTGTGGATCGCTGAATCCGCTGCCCGCCCGTCGCGCAGGCTGGCCTGGCACTCAGCCGCGCGTGCGCCGACGTCGCCATGAACGGCAAAAGTAATTGCCTCGACAACAGCGATTTGGCCGGTTGTGTCAGGGACACCGGGAAATTGCACCTGCGGCGCCTCAACTGCGGCCACCGGCGACTCTTGCGTGGACCGCATGCGAAGAATCGCGATGGCGGAAATGAGGCACCAGGCAACGTTCGTGACCACTGAGGGCCACGCTTCGTGGACCGCACCATTGATGATGAAGGCACATGCACCGATGAGGTTGGCCACCTGGAAGCGCTTGCCGGCCTTCAACCAACCCATGGAGACAGACAGGTATGCCGACAGGATCAGAACTGCCCCTGACCAACCTGCAATTTCCCACAGCAGTTCCATGATGTCCTTTCAGAGGCGTTGCCCGTCGTCTCCCGCAGGCCCGTCGTTTTAACAGCAATTATGAGTAAGACCCACCTTTAGAGCAATTGCATTCCGCTGAAGACATGGTTTAGAACTACTTAACATGGACATCGATCCGCGCAGGCTGCGCGTGCTTCTTGCTGTTGCCCGCACGGGCGGGGTGCTGGCTGCGGCTGACGAACTGGGAATTAGCCCCTCGGCCGTCTCACAGCAGCTCACCAAGTTGGAGGACGAAACCGGGCATGCCTTGGTGGTGCGCACGCCCAAAGGCTCAGTTTTGACACCCGCCGGCCTGGCAGTGGCGGAAGCCGGCGAGGAGATTGAACGTGCTCTCAGCGTCGCTCGCGCCCGGATCGAAGGCGGGGCCAAGATCGCAGGGATCGTGCGCGTGGGCGGATTCACTAGCTTCGTTCGGACGGTGGTGATCCCGCGCCTGCCCGAGTGGCGCACGCAGTACCCGCAGTTGCAGATCCGGATCGTCGAGGATGACTTTCCGGACCTGATGCGGCTGCTCCGCCAGCGCCAGCTCGACGCCGTCGTGGTCGAGCTCGATTCGACTACGGCCGAGCAGCGTTCGCTCTCCGCCGGAATGACCGAGGAGCCCTTGCTGGACGAGCCGTGGAAGCTGGTGGTCCCCTCGGGTGCCCTGCTCACCACCGAGAACATCGACCTGGCCCGGCTGCCCCTTCCGTGGCTCGGCGTCGACCCAACAGCCGCCAACGCTGCGGTGCTCGGCCGGCTCCGTCAGTCAACGGGCGCCCAGATGGAGAGTGCGCACCAGTACCAGGAAACACTGACCGCACTCGCACTCGTCGCCGCCGGCGAAGGAATTGCGATCGTGCCCACCCTTGCATTAAGCGGCATCGCCCACGACGGAGTGGACGTCCTGGACGTCCCCGGACTCGGAACCCGTCGCATCGTTCTGCGACGGTTCGACCGGCGGCGGTCACCCAGCACGCCGGTGGACACCGTCGCACGCCTGCTGCGGGAATCGGCTGCGGCGTTCGACACACGGTCGGCATCCTGAACCACCGCATGCCGGAAACTGACAGAGCGGACGACGGCGGGAGGTCCCGCCGTCGTCCGCTCATGACTGGTGCGGCAAGAGTCAGTTCTTGACGACGTCCAGCTCAATCACGGCCCAGGACAGCGCCGGCAGCGTTAGCCGGAGCTCGGAGCCGCTCGCCTTCGCGCCTTCCAGCGGCTTGAGCCCCACCTGGTCCTGTCGGCTTTGGGTGTTGGCCGTGAAACGGTCCCCGCCTTCCGGAATTTCCAGGACCTCCGCACGGACCACCCGGCGGGCGTCGAACCCGCGCAGGGCGACCTCGACGTCGGCAGCCTCCTCCAGGCCGCGGTTCGCGAAGAACAGCGCCACGCGACCCGTTTCCTCGTTCCACGTTGCGCTGACGTCCACCAGGTCGGTGCCGCCGAAACGGGCATTCTCGTACTTGTCCGAGTCAACAGACAGGCGCAGGATCTGGCCCTTGGCCAGCTCCGCCATGCGGGCGAACGGGTGGAAGATGGTCTGCTTCCACGCCGGACCGTTCTCCTCCGAAAGGATCGGCGCGATGACGTTGACCAGCTGCGCCTGGTTGGCGATCTTGACGCGGTCGCCGTGGCGCAGCAGCGAGTTCAGCAGGGTTCCCACCACCACGGCGTCCGTCACGTTGTACTTGTCCTCGATGACCCGGGGGTGCTCGCGCCAGCCCGCCTTGGCCACGTTGTGCGGCTGGTCCTCGGTGTCCAGGCCGCGCTGGTACCAGACGTTCCATTCGTCGAAGGACAGGTTGATGTGCTTCTTGTGTTTGCCCTTGGCACGCACGGCGTCGGCGGTGGCGATCACGGACTCGATGAAATAGTCAGTGTCCACGGCGCTGGCGAGGAAGCTGCCGACGTCGCCCTCGTGCTCCTGGTAGTAGGCGTGGAGGGAGACGTAGTCCACCTCGTCGTAGGTGTGCGTCAGGACAGTCTGCTCCCAGTCGCCGAACGTCGGCATGTTGGAGCTGGAGCTTCCGCAGGCCACCAGTTCGATGTCCGGGTCCACGAAACGCATGGCCTTGGCGGCTTCCTGGGCGAGGCGGCCGTATTCCTCGGCGGTTTTGTGGCCGATCTGCCACGGCCCGTCCATCTCGTTGCCCAGGCACCAGAGCTTGATGTCGAACGGATCCTTGTGGCCGTTCTTGGCGCGCAGGTCGGACCAGTAGGTGCCGCCGGGATGGTTGGCGTATTCCACGATCTCGCGGGCCGCGTCCACTCCCCTGGTGCCCAGGTTGATGGCTTCCATGATTTCCGTGCCGGCCTGGCGGGACCAGTCCACGAATTCGTGCAGGCCGAACGCGTTGGTTTCCACCGTGTGCCAGGCGCCGTCCAGCCGGCGGGGACGGTTCTCCCGCGGGCCGATGCCGTCTTCCCAGTTGTAGCCGGAGACGAAGTTGCCGCCGGGGTACCGGATGACGGTGGCACCGAGCTCCTTGACGAGCTTGAGCACGTCCTGGCGGAAGCCGTTCTCATCAGCCTCCGGGTGGCCCGGCTCGTAGATGCCGGTGTAGACGCAGCGGCCCATGTGCTCCACAAAGGAGCCGAACAGGCGGCGGGGGACTTCGCCGATGGTGAAGTCGCGGTCGAGGGTGATCCGTGCGCGGGACATGTGCGGTATCTCCTTGGTTGTGGTTCAGGTCTTTTGGTGAGTGGTCGGTAAGGTGCCGGATCAGGTTCCGGCGAGTCCCGTCGTCGCGACGCCCTTGATGATCTGGCGCTGGAAGAACAGGAAGACGAGGATCAGGGGCAGTGCCGCGAGGAGCGCGGAGGCCATGTTCTGCGCGTACTGGATGCCGTACGCACTCTTGATGGTCTGCAGCCCCACCGGAAGGGTGAGGAGCGCGCCGTCGTTCGTGGCAATGAACGGCCACAGGAAGTTGTTCCAGGCGCCGATGAACACAAAGATCGCGACGGCGGCCAGGATGGGCCGGGACAACGGCAGGATGATCTGGGTGAAGATCCGCAGGCGGCTGGCACCGTCCATCACCGCGGCTTCTTCAAGTTCGCGGGGAATCTGGTCGAAGAACTTCTTGAGCACAAACACCATGGCCGGGTGGATGACCTGCGGCAGGATGATGGCCCACGAGGTATCGATCAGGTGCAGCGCCAGCATTTGGTAGAAGAGCGGGATGATGAGGACCGGCGGCGGGATGATGATCGAGGCGATGATCACCGTCATCAGCACCTTCTTGCCCTTGAAGTCGATCCGGGACAGGGCGTAGGCCACCAGCGCCGAGATCACCAGCGTGATCGCCGTGATGGCCGCCGAGGTGTAGAACGAGTTCCAGGTCCAGAGCGGGATGTTGCCGTCCTGGAACACCTTGACGAACGCTTCAGCGGTAAAGCCCGACGGCGGCATCCAGCTGACCTTCGGAGCTGCGGCATCCGTCTCCGTCTTGAAAGCGGTGGCCGTGGCCCAGGCAAACGGAATCAGCCACAGCACTGCGATGAACGCCGCAACAACGAGCGCGGCGATCTTGCCTGCGGTCATCTTCTTGCGCGGGCGGCGGAGCCCTTCGCTGGTGCTTGTGCGTGGGGTGGGACGGGTGAGGGTAGGGGTTGCCATGGTTATGCACTCCTGCGGCGGGTGACGGCGAACTGCATGACCGAAACGAGCACGATCAGTCCGAAGAAAATGTAGGAGATGGCTGCGGAATACCCCAGCCGGTAGCCGGTGAAGCCGGTTTCAAAGATGTACTGCACCACCGGGCGGGTTGATCCTCCGGGCCCGCCGGCGGTCATCTGGTACACCTGATCGAAGATCTTCATCGACGCGAGGATCTGGAGGAGCACAATCATCACCGTGGTGGGGGTCAGTTGCGGCAGGGTGATCGAGAAGAACTGCCGCCAGGCTCCGGCGCCGTCCAGGGACGCTGCCTCGTAGTGCTGTGCCGGGATGTTCTGCATCGCGGCCAGGTACAGCAGGAAATTGAACCCCACGGTCCACCACAGCGTGGCGATGACGATCGCCCACATGGCCACGTTGGGATCGTTGAGCCAGGCGACTTTGGGGAGGCCCATCTTGGAGAGGGAGTCATTGATCAGGCCAAGCTGCGGGTTGTACATCCAGGTGAAGAACAGCGAGACCACGGTGGAGGCCAGCAGGTACGGGGCAAAGTAGGAAAGCCGCCACAGCCACTGGGCAGGCAGCCCCACGTTCAGCAGGGCCGCCATCACCAGCGCCACGAGCACCAGGGGGACGGTGCTGATGACCGTGAAGTAGAACGTGTTTCCCAGGGAGCGCCACATGTCGGCGTCGGCCAGTGCCTCGGCGTAGTTCGCGAAGCCGATCAGGCTGTCATTGGCGCCGGTCAGGGACTTGCCCGTCAGGCTCATGTAGATGCCGTAGAGAATGGGCCACACCAGGAAGACCAGGAAGAAGACCAGGAACGGGGTGGCGAATCCCCAGCCGCTCAGGTTGCTCCTGGTGCGGCTCTGTGAGGGGCGGCGCGTTGGTTGGGGTTGGGTCGCTGTGGCGATGTCCGGCTGACCGGTGCTGCGCCGGGACGCTAGTGAAGAACTCATGAAGGACTCCTTTGTCGCTCGGTGCGGTTAGACCGGGTTGGGCCGGGAAAGAAGGGTGTTGGTGCGGCGCTCAAAGGCGTCCCAACCTGCGGCCGCCTTATCGCGGCCCAGGAGAACGTTCTGGACGTTCTCCGCAAAGTAGGTCTGCCAGTCCGAGCCCGAGCCGCTGAACCAGGCTTCGGGATCGTAGGCGATGATGTCCGCTGCGTTGGCGTAGTGGATCTGCGGCGTGAGGTCGCGGTAGGCCTGCGACTGGACCACGGGCTGGTAGGCCGGAATGTGCCCGGCTTCCGCCCAGGAGATTGATCCTTTGAGGACATCGCTCACGAACTTGTAGACGTCCCGCCGTTTCGCTTCATCCACATTCAGCTGCCGCGGCAGGACGAACGAGTGCGAGTCCGCGTAGGACGCCGGCGTTCCGTACAGCGTGGGAATGGTGGCAGCGTCCACCGGAAGTCCGGCTTTCTTGAGCGTGGGCAATTCCCACACTCCGCTGAACAGCATTCCCGAGTCGCCGCGGGCGAACTCCGCGATGCCCGTGCTGATGTCGCCGGCCTTGGCAGCGATAGTGTCGTCAAAGAGCGACGCCATGAATTCCAAGGACTCAACCGCGGCGTCGCGGTCCACTTTCATCGGCTGGCCGGGGATCAGTTCAATGTCCGCGCCATGCTGCTTGTAGAGCGTGTAGAAGAGCCGCCACATCTGGGAGCCACTGCCGAGGTAACCGAAGGACAAACCATGGGCCTGGGTGACCTTCTGCATTTCCCTGGCCATCGCCATGAACTCCTGCGGAGAACTTACTTCCTTCAGTTGTCCGTTGCCGCCGAGGACGCCGGCTTTGCCGGCGATGTCCGTGTTATAGAACATGACGAACGGGTGCGAATCCAGGGCGATGGAGAACACCTTGCCGTTCTGCTGGCTCTTCTCCCAGATGCGCGGGGCAAAGTTTTCCCCGGTGACGCCGTGCTCGGCCAGCAGGTCCAGGTCCCAGGGGTCGATGAGCCCGCCGGGGGCGTATCCGGGAACCCGGCTGGCATGCATGATCGCCACTTCCGGTGGCCGCCCGCCGGCCGATGCCATCGCTAGTTTGGTGTAGTACGGCGGGCCCCAGGCCAGGACCGTGGGCTGCACCTTAAAGCCGGGGTTGGCCTGGTTGGCGCTGTTGATCATGGCCTGCATCTTGATGCCGTCACCACCGGACAGCAGGTGCCAGAACCCGATGTCCCGCAGGCCGGAGGCTTGGGCGTTTCCGCCGCAGCCGGTCAGGCCGCCTGCTACCAGGACACTGCCTAGGGCTGCCGTTCCTGTCAATAACTGCCGTCGGGACACTTGCTTCCCGAAAAATTCAAACTGCTTCACCCGTCACTCCTTTGGATGGGTCCGCGGAAAGGTCACTTCTTGTTGCTCAAAACTCCGGTTCCGGCGCGTCCCCGATCCCGGGCCGATGCCTTCAGGGGGTGACGCACGCCTCACATTACATCGATGTAATGGACAGGGCAAGAGAAAATTGTTAGCGCACACAATCTGGTGGGCGCCTCTCGTTTCAGGTGCGGCTGCTGTCCCGCTCCACGATGGTGTAGTCCACGGAAACCACGCGCTGCTCGTGGCCCCTGTCGGCCATCCGCTCCGTGAGCAGGCGCAGGGCTTCGCTGGCAATGGCACGCTTGTCGAAGGAGACCGTGGTCAAAGACGGAACCGCGTAGCGGCCGTCGGCGATGTCATCAAAGCCCGCCACCGCAATGTCCTCCGGGATGCGCAGGCCCCTCTTCCACAGCACACTCAGGGCGCCGATGGCCATGGAATCCGTGAAGCAGAACAGCGCCTCGGGCAGCGGATGGGAGTCCAGGTAGGCAGTGAGCGCATCGGCAGCAGTCTGTGGCGTCCACTTTTCGCAGGGAATCAGGAGTGACTCGTCCCGTTCGATGCCAAGGTTCTCCAGCGCTTCTTCGTAGCCCCGGGTCCTCTGTATCGCCGCAGCCGATCCCCTGCCTTCGGTGGTTCCCAGGACGGCGATCCGCCGGCGCCCGGACTGGGCCAAGGCGAGAGTCATGTCGCGGGCGGCAGCGAAGCTATCCACGAAAACGCGGTCGGCGAGCCGTTGCGTGACCTCGCCAAGAAGGACCACGGGCGGAAGGGCAACACCCACCTGGACGGCGCTCTCGTCCAGCACCACAGGGTTGAGGATCAGCCCGTCGATCAGGTTGGAGCGGGCGCGCACCATGAGTTCGTGCTCGCGCTGGGGATCGGAGCCGGTTTCCTCGATCTGCACGATCCAGCCCTGCTCGTGCGCCACCTCCACAATGTGGTGTGCAATTTCTGCCGAGTACGGCGTGCCAAGATCAGGCAGGGCCAGCGCAATCACACCGGACCTCCCGTTGCGCAGTCCGCGGGCGGAGAGGTTGGGCACATAATCCAGTTCGAGAATGGCCTGCTCCACCTTGGTCCTGGTGGCTCCGCTGACCGGAATGATGCCGTTCATGACGTTCGAGACAGTCTTGGGTGAGACGCCGGCATGACGCGCGACATCCTTGACCGTTGCGCGCACTGCTCCCCTTTCAAAGCCTTTGGGCCAAAGCCGGCGGCCAGTGAATGCCGGTGCGGATGACCTGCTGACGATGTTACCGCCCTCCTCGGCGAGAGGCTGCGGAAGCGTCTTGACAGGGAAATTGTTAGCGCTCACAGTTGGTGAAGCGAAACGTACCTTCACCCGAAAGCCGAGCACATGAAGAACTGGGCAGGAAACCTCAATTACTCATCAGCGGACGTCGTACGCCCGGAGTCGGTGGCTGAGCTCGCCCAGGTGGTGGCGCGCTCCAGCCGGGTCAAGGCCCTGGGATCGCGGCACTCTTTCAACCGCATCGGCGACACAGACGGCGTGCACGTGCTGCCGGATGCACTGCCGCAGATAATCGAACTCGACGCGGAACGGCAAAGTGTCCGCGTCAGTGGCGGAGTGAGCTACGGTGCCCTGTG
Organism: Pseudarthrobacter arbutini; assembly: GCF_054510915.1. Lineage (NCBI taxonomy): Bacteria > Bacillati > Actinomycetota > Actinomycetes > Micrococcales > Micrococcaceae > Pseudarthrobacter > Pseudarthrobacter arbutini. The sequence continues at coordinate 178,502 of NZ_JBTNDQ010000009.1, forward strand.
CCGTTCGCTGCAGCAGTCCGGCCTGGCCATCCACAATCTGGCGTCGCTCCCCCACATTTCCGTGGCCGGGGCTGTCCAGACGGGCACCCATGGATCCGGCGTGAACAACCCCTCCCTGGCCGGAGCGGTGGAGGGCATTGACCTGGTCCGGCCCTCCGGCGAGCAGGTATCGCTGTCCCGCGCGGACGGCGAGGAGTTCCTGGGCAGCGTGGTGGGCCTGGGCGCTCTGGCCATCGTCACCGGCCTCCGGCTTGCCGTCCGGCCGAATTTCAGCATGCGCCAGCGTGTGTTGGAAAACCTGCCGTGGGACCGGGCGCTGGCGGATTTCACGCAGCTGGTGTCCAGCGCCTACAGCGTGAGTCTTTTCACCGATTACGTGGGCGATAGCATCAGCCAGGTCTGGCTCAAGGCGCTGGACTCGGAGCCTCCCCTCGAGGAACTGTTCGGAGCCACGGCAGCCACCGGCCCGCGGCACCCGTTGCCGGGGATGTCGGCCGAGAACTGCACAGCCCAGATGGATGAGCCCGGGCAATGGCTGGACCGGCTACCGCACTTCCGCCACGAGTTCACGCCCAGCAACGGTGACGAACTGCAAAGCGAATTCATCCTGCCGCTGGAGCAGGCACCTGCCGCGATCCAGGCAGTGCGGAGCCTGGCGGACAAACTTTCGCCGCTGCTGTTTGTCTCCGAAATCAGGACCGGCGCCGCGGACGAATTCTGGCTCAGCCCCTTCTACCGGCAGCAGAGCGTTGCACTGCACTTCACCTGGAAGCCGCTGCAGCCGGAGGTGGAAGCCGTTCTTCCGCAACTCGAAGACCTGCTGCGCCCGTTCGCGGCCAGGCCGCACTGGGGCAAGCTTTTCACGCCCGACGGTCACGACTGGGAGTCCCTCTACCCCACTTAGCGGACTTCCGCTCGCTGGCATCGGCGCACGATCCGGAGGGAAAGTTCCGCAACGGACTGCTGGACAGCATCCTCGGCGTCCCGGCGGTGAGCTCACGGTAAGCGGTTGGCGAGTAAGGGGAGACGTCGCGGCAGCGCAGGCCCTTGGGCCCGTACACGGCGGTCGGAAACATACGACAGTTGCCGAGTGCAACTGAGCGTCCAACGGCTCAGGCGAGACTACCGGTGGTATTGCCGTGGAAAGCCCCTGCTGTGGGCGGCGGGCACGTCGCCCACAGCAGGGGTCTTCATGGCTGCCGCGGTCAGACGGCCGGCTGATGCTGGGTGATGCAATGGATGCCGCCGCCCCGGGCGAAGATGGCGCGGGCATCGACCGTCACCACTTCCCGGCCCGGATACGCCTGCTCCAGGATCCGGCGGGCTCCCGCGTCCGCGGGGTCGTCGAAACTGCAGGCGATGACGCCTCCGTTCACCACCAGATGGTTGATGTAGCTGTAGTCGACCCAGTCGAGCTCGTCGCGCAGCGTGTCCGGGGCCGGTACCTCCACGATGTCCCAGACACGGCCCTGCGCGTCCCGGGTGCCGGCGAGCATCGTGATGATATCGGCGGTGATCTGGAAGTCCGGGTGTGATGGGTTGCGCTGGGAGTGGACCAGCAGCACACCGGGCGACGGGATAGCGGCCACGATGTCCACGTGTCCGCGGGTTCCGAGTTCCTGCGAATCACGGGTCAGCCCACGTGGCAGCCAGATGACATGCGTGGCGCCGATAGTGCGGGCCAGCTCGGCTTCGACGTCAGCCTTGGTCAGGTGCGGGTTCCGGAACTTATCCAGCTGCACCGTCTCGGTGACCAGCACGGTGCCCAGACCGTCCACCTGGATCCCGCCGCCTTCATTGACCAGCGGGCTGTCCAGCAGCTCCGCACCGGCCTTCCTCACCACTTCCGCACCAACCCCGGAATCCTTGCCCCAGCTGGCCCATTCCTGCTGCCCCCAGCCGTTGAAGACCCAGTCCACCCCGCCCAGCCGGCCGTCGTCGCCGGTCACGAATGTGGGCCCGATGTCCCGCATCCAGGCATCGTCGAGGGGCGCTTCCACCAGGTCAATGCCAGCCGAAAGATAAGTCCGCGCGGCAGTCATGTCCGGCGGGTCCACGACCATGGTGACAGGCTCGAAATCCGCCACAGCATGCGCCACCACTGCCCACGCCGTGCGGGCCTCATGGGTTTCCTCCGCGGTGTGCCCTATCGAGGATCGCTCCGGCGGAAATGCCATCCAGACCCTTTCCTGGGGTGCCGTTTCGCTCGGCATCATCCAGGTCATGGCTGGTCCGCGGTTTGCTGTGCGGATACCGCCCCGTACGGACGGTCGAAATCGACGTCCCGGGTGAGCTCGGCATAGGTGTCGGGGCGGCGCGTGGTCAGGAACGGGAACAGGTCCAGCCAGTCCTTGCGCTGGTCCAGGTCAAGGTCGGCCACCAGGACGGCTTCCCGGTCCCGCGGCGCTTGGACCAGGACGCGGCCGTAGGGATCGGAAATGAATGAGGAACCGTAGAAGTTGATGTCGCCTTCGTCGCCCGTCCGGTTGGGGACCACCATGAACGTGCCGTTCGTGATGCCGTGGCCTGTGATCACGTGCTGCCACAGCGGCTGGTGGTCGAACTCCGGAAAGGTCGGCTCCGAGCCGATAGCCGTGGGGTAGACCAGGATTTCCGCGCCGGCCAGCGAATACAGCCGGGCGACCTCCGGGAACCATTCGTCCCAGCAGGTGGGGAGTCCGACGGCGGCCCCGTCCAGTTCCGCGGGGCGGTGCACGGGGTAGGCGTCGACGGCCGGCCCGGCACGGAAGTACGTGTCCTCGTAGTAGCCGGCGCTGACGGGAATGTGGGTCTTGCGCGTGCGTGCCAGCAGCTCCCCCTGGGGCGAGACGAGGATGGCGGTGTTGAAGCCCAGCCCGTCGTTTCCGTCTGAGCGCTCGTAGACCGAGGCGTGGACGGTGACGCAGTGCTTCCGGGCCGCGTTGGCGGCGAACTCGAAGGTGGGGCCGCTGAGCAGGTCCTCCGCATTCCGTGCGGGGTTACTGCCGGCCCGGACGTTGGCAGGATATTTGGACAGCGTAAGTTCCGGCAGGAACACGGCCCTGGCTCCGGCGTCGGCGGCTTTGCCGATGGCCCCGGTCAGCACCGACCTGAGCTCGGCGGCGTTTTCGCGCCAGTGGTGCTGGACCAGGGCCACTCGGAGCGGCCGGCGGGTGCTTTCCTGGCTCCGGGCGAAAGAGGCGGGCGGTTCGGTGTTGGCGATGATGTCCAAGGTGGTGCTTCCTAACGGGACCCTAGGGGTCCTTGCATAATCGCGGGATTCCGCTGGAATCGCGTCGTTTGATAAGTGGTTGAGAGTTGGGTCGGTGGTTCATTTGCCCAGACCCTGTCCGGAAGGTTCCTGCAGGGTCGTCGGGCGTGCTGTGGTGAGTGAGTCGATGGCCGTCGTCAACAGGGAACGCGCGTGGTCTGTGGTGATGAAACCGTTGAGCCAGCGGCCGGAGATCCCTTCCACCAAACTGGTGAGGATCTCTGCAGTGACTGCGGCCTCGTCCTCGCTGGTGTCTTCGCTGGCGGCCACGATGGCCTGGGCGATCTCGCGGTTCCATTCCGCCGTTGTCCGGGAAAGCGGTTCCGCCAGCTCCTGTTCGAAGATGGAGCACGCCCGGAGCTCGTTCCAGGCCACCGAATTCCGGCGGACATCAGCGTCGTCCTTGATTTCGTCAAGGAGCAGGTGCCTGAAGTGCCGGGCGCGGTCTTCCGCGTCAGGGGAGGAGGGGGCGGCGTCGTCCTTGCTGACCTGCTTGTTGATGTGTTCAAGCGTTGCGGCAAGCAGGCCGGCCCGGTCGGTGAAGTGGTAGTACAGGAGGCCCGGCGAAACACCGGCTTCTGCAGCCACATCGTTGACCCGCATTCCCCGGACGCCGTTCCTGGCGATGCAGGTGGTGGCGGCGGTGAGGATCTTGGCTAGTTTGTCAGTCATGGTTTGACAGTAATACGTGCTCACCTTCCTCCCGTGCGGACTCCCTCGTTGCGGCGGGTTCGGGCCAGAACCGGAGCGCCGCGAGATAGCCGACGGCTCCGATGACTGTGGACCCGATGAAACTGAGATCGATTCCCCCGGCGAGCTGCGAGAACGGCCCGGTGTACAGGGACGTGTCCGTCGCGAGCAGGCCGAAGACTGAACCGATGGCCCAGGGAATTACCGCGCGCAGGTTCCAGCCGTTGCTGAACCAGTAGCGTCCGCGCGGTCCGCTGGCCCGGAAGAGCTGGAGGTCGGCGGCGTGGTACTTGCCGCGGCGGGCGATCAGGAATCCCAGGACGTTGATGGCAACCCAGGGTCCGGCGAAGCCGTTGAGGACCAGTGTCATGGCCGTAATGGAGTCCACCGCGTTGAAGACGAAGACACCGACGTAGAGAAGACCGACTGCGATCACCGAGGTGATGAGGGTGGTGTGGATCCGCCGGAGCCTCGGGAAGAGGGCTTCGAGGTCCAGTCCGCTGGCGTAGAGGTTGAGCACGCCCTGGCCGAGTCCGCCTGCCAACGCGATGATGAGGATCGGCAGCAGATACCAGGCCGGGGATGATTTCACGAGATCGGCGACGTACGAGCCGCCGAGCTCCGGCAACGCCGAGGCCGTGAAGGCACCGAAAAGGGCAGTGACGAAGAGCCCGAGGAAGACGCCGAGGCATGCCGAGGTCACCACCGAAGGGTCCGAGTGCCTGGTCCGCGAGATGCGCCGGCTGTAGTCGCCCAGTGTGGGCGCGTAGGAGAGGGGGCCGCCGACGGAAATGACGGCCGAGAGGATCCACGTGGGCCAGAAGTCGCCCAGGAGGTAGTCGGCATGGACTGTTGTGGGGCTGAACGTCGGTGCGAAGGCGACGACGCCGATGAGGAGCAGAACGCCGACGACGGGTGCGACGAACTTCTGCATCGCCACCACGGTGCCGTGGCCGAAGAGCGCCACGAGAACAATTTCCACGGAGATCACGGCGTAGCCGATGGCGAGCGTGACGCCGTCGACGGGTATCCCGAGCAGCCGCTCGGCGGCGGCAACCAGCGCGTCGCCGGAGGTCCAGACCGCGATGGCGGCGTACGCAAGGGCGAACAACAGGGTCAGGGCGGAACCGATCAACCTCCCGCGGGTGCCGAAGTGTGCGCCGCTGGAAACGGTGTTGTTGGTGCCGGTCCGTGGCCCCAGGAGGGCCATCGGGGCGATCAGGGCTGTACCAACGAGGAGACCGGTGAGGCTGGCCGTGGCGGCGCCGACGAAGTCCAGGCCGAAGGTGATGGGAAGCCAGCCGAAAACGATGACCGAGAAGGCGAAGTTGCCGCCGAAGAACACGGTGAACAGGTTCCGCGGGCGGGAGGTGCGTTGTTCGTCGGGAATGAACTCAATGCCGGCCGACTCAATGCGGCCGAAGCGGTCCTTGTGCGCGGATGCGGCACCGACGGAATCCGCGTCTTTGCGGAAGCGCGTGCTGATCATGGCAAGCCTTTCGTGAGCTACATCACGTTGATGTATTGAATCAACCATAAGGCTGACTGAATTTTCAGTCAATAGCTGATCCACAACACGCATCTCCGCCACCATGCAGCACCGGACGGGTCGGAGCGGCCGGCGTCCGGCTGAACTGCGGTGGGGCCTTGCGGTGGTGGGTGATGGACGACGGCGGGACTTGCCGCTGGGCGTCCGCTTCCGTTTTCTCAGGCGACGGCGAGGGCGAGGTTGCTGGAGAGCTTGCGGTGGGCGTCGGCCTGGACCTGGAGGGCCTTGCCCCGGGTCTCGAAGACGCCCACGGCGTCGGCTCCGGCGGCGAACCGCAGCGGGGGTTCGTCCAGTTCGGCCAGCTGGATCAGCGCACCGGCGAGTTTGGCCGGGTCCCCGCCCTGCAGTCCGTTCATGCCCTTCCACGCGGTGACCGTCTGCCCGGTCCGCTCGAAGTTGCCGGCGTTGTTCACCAGGACGTCGATCCGGCCGAACCGGTCCACGGCTGCCTGGATGGCGGCGGCCGTGTCGGCGGGATCCGTGACGTCGAGCTTGACGGCGAGCAGGTCCTCGTTGTCGCCGACGGCCTGGCTGACTTTTTCGGGGTTGCGGCCGGTGGCGACCACGGCGTGGCCGGCGGCGAGGGCTGCCTTCGCGATGTCGGTGCCCATGCCGCGGCCTGCGCCGGTGATGAACCAGACCTTCTTGCCGGTGGAGTTGTCGGTCTCGGTGGGGGTGTTTTGTTCAGTCATGGGAGGGTTCTGTCTTTCCTGTGGTGCGCGCCGGCTGCGCGTGGGAGCGCACGGGGGCGGTGGATCCGCCGGCAGGATCGCCGGCGGTGGTTGTTTCGGGAGGCGATGCCGCCCAGCTGGCGAGGAAAGCCAGCGCGTTCTCGGATGCGGAGCCCGGCTCGGCGGTGAAGGTGAACACGACCTGTCCTTCGTCGCCGGGGAGGGCCAGCGTTTCGTACTGCAGGGACAGGTCGCCGGCCACCGGGTGGTGGAAGCGCTTGGTTCCAGTGGTGTGGATCCGCACGTCGTGCCCGGCCCAGAGCGCGGCGAACAGGCCGCTGCGCGTAGTGAGCTCGCCGACCAGCTCGTTCAGGGCGCGGTCGTGGGGATTCCGGCCGGATTCCAGGCGCAGCATCGCGACCATGATGGCCGCGATCGCGTTCCAGTCGGGGTAGAAGTCGGCTGCGCGCGGATCGAGGAAGATGTAGCGTCCCTGGTTCGGCAGCCGGCCCGGGACATCCGACCAAACGACACAGCTGAGTTAAATACCTCGGAGTACAGGGCCCGTCCCAGCATGTTGCCGGCGAGGACATCGCCACGGCCGTTCTGCACCATGCCAGCCACACCGGTCATCCCGTCCAGCAGACGCAGCACTCCGGGACGGACCCGTTGCTGCGCCGGACGGCGGGGTGTCCGGCTCGACGGCGTGTTGGCCGTCCGCGCCAGGTCCATCAGGTGTGCACGTTCGGCCTCGTCCAGCTGAAGAGCGGAGGCCACGGCCTCGAGCACCGAGTCTGAGACACCGCGGATGCTGCCGCGTTCCAGCCTCGTGTAGTAGTCCGTGCTGACCCCGGCGAGCTGCGCCACTTCCTCTCGGCGCAGTCCCGGCACCCGTCGCAGTTCCCCATAGCTGGGGATCCCGGCCTGCTCCGGGCTTATCTTCGCGCGTCGCGAGATCAGGAACTCACGGATCTCTTCTTTTCTGTCCACAAGTCCCAAGGTACGCAGGCTGCTTGGCTCGCGGCAGTGTCTGCCAGACACCCCCAACGGCGGACGTCTGGTGGTGGATACTTTTGTTCCAGACTGGGCAGCTAAACACCTCTGCCGGCCTTATCATGGCGCAACTCTAAACCCGCACTGCGCCTGGTTTGCCGTCTTCGACCTCGAACACCGCGTGCGTGTACTGCCCAGCGGTCCGGGTGCCCACTCCGGTGGCCATGCGAAGCTCCGTGCGCCAGCGCTCGGGAGTGACCTGGCAACGAACGTAGCCCCGCCGGTCGCCATCGAAGAATTTGATGTGCGGGTTGAACCCGATCATGGGCTCATAGTAGGGCCCATAAACTGGCACGTCGCCGTTCGTGCTGATGGAGGTCCCGACGAACTCGGTGGCCACCACCGGGGAGTCCGGCCGGTCGAAGTCGAGGTGGACGTCGTTGACGAAGGTGGAGTGCCAGTCGCCCGTGACGAACACGGCGTTGCGCACCGCCGGCTCGGCGATCACATCCAGCAGCCTTTTGCGGGCCGCCGGAAAGCCATCCCACGCGTCGTGCCACAGCAGCTCACCCGCGGCACCGTCGTGGTCGAGGCGGGAGACCATGACGTTGTTCCCCAGGATGTTCCACCGCACGTCTGAGTCCCGCAGGCCGGCGTAGAGCCACTCCTCCTGCTGCGAGCCGAGCATGCTGATTGACGGGTCGTAAGCCGCTTCGCACGCCTGGGCTTCGCCCCAGCCGCACGGCGGGGCGTCGCGGTACTGGCGTCCATCCAGAACGTCCAGCTGCGCGAGGCGGCCATAGCGTAGCCGCCGGTAAAGCTGCATTTCCGTTCCGCGGGGCAGCGACCGTGCCCGCAAGGGCTGGTGCTCGTAGTACGCCATGTAGGCCGCGGCCCGCACTGCGGTGAAGGCCTGGGTCTGCCCCTCCCAGCCGCCGGCGTAGTCATTCTTGACCTCGTGATCGTCCCAGCTCACGATGAACGGGAACCGGGCGTGCGCAGCCTGCAGGTCGGGATCCGACTTGTAGAGCGCGTAGCGGGCCCGCCACTGCTCCAGCGTCTGCGGGGCCGGCTGGGCAGCCGCGGGCACAGGTGTGCGGCGCAGCCCGCCGCCTGCGGCGATCTCGTACTCGTAAACGTAATCGCCCAGATGCACCACAAAGTCGAGGTCCTCTGCGGCCATGTGGCGGTAGGACGGAAAGAAGCCATCCTCCCACTTCTGGCAGGAGGAGAACGCAAAATCGAGCTGCCGTACATCCGCCCCGGGGACCGGCAAGGTCTTGGTTCGGCCCACGGGGGAAAAGTGGTTACGGAACTTGAACTCGTAAAAGTACTCGCTGTCCGGTTCCAGGCCCTCGACCTCCACGTGGACCGAGTGCCCCAGCTGCGCCGGGGCGTGCGCGCTCCCGCGCTGGACAACATCGCGCATCCCGGCGTCGGCGGCCAAACGCCACTCCACGACGGCGTGGCCCTGGGGCATGCCGCCGTTCAGCTCAAACGGCTTCGGGGCCAGGCGGGTCCACAGCACCACGCCGGAGGGCGTGGGGTCGCCGGAGGCGATTCCCAGCGTGAAGGGATCGTCCTTGGCTCGCGCCGGCGTCGTCGCAGCGTCCGCCTTGGTAGCTGGGGCGGCGGCGAGCGCAGCGGCCGCCGAGACACCGGCCACGCCCGCGAGGAAGAGGCGGCGGTCGATCAGATGGGAGTTACCGGGCAGTAGGAGAGGCATGGAGCCAGCTTGGTCGGGGGCGGTGAACAGGAAGTCTCTCTCCGGGAACCCGCCGGTTAACAAGCCATGAATCGGGAGAGGCCCTGTCAGTGCCGGTTTCATCAGACACTCCCTAACTCGCTCGGGATGACGTTCACTGGAGAAAGGCCGGGCATGCCTGCATCGGCAGGGACCGTCATCAACAAGGGAGACAAAATGCATACACGAACACTGGGGCAGGGTCTGCAGGTTTCGGCTGTTGGGCTGGGCTGCATGGGCATGTCGCAGAGCTATGGCCCCAACCCGGGGGACCGCCGGGCGATGATCGGTGTGCTCCGCGACGCCGTCGAAATCGGAATCAACTTCTTTGACACGGCGGAGGTGTACGGCCCCTTCGTGAACGAGGAACTTGTCGGCGAAGCCCTCGCACCGGTCAGGGACGCGGTAGTGATAGCGACCAAGTTCGGGTGGCGGATTGAGAACGGCAAATCCGTGGGGCTCGACAGTTCCCCTGAACGGATCAAACGCGTCGCGGACGAGTCACTGCGCCGGCTGCGCGTCGACACTCTCGACCTCTTCTACCAGCACCGCGTCGACCCCAATGTGCCAATCGAAGAGGTGGCCGGTGCGGTGGGCGAGCTCGTGCAGGCCGGCAAGGTCCGCCACTTCGGGCTGTCAGAAGCCTCGGCCGCGACCATCCGCGCCGCCCACGCCGTTTTTCCGGTGACCGCCGTCCAGAGCGAATACTCGCTGTGGACGCGGGACCCGGAGCCGGAAGTGCTGCCGACTCTGGCCGAACTGGGGATCGGATTCGTGCCCTTCAGCCCCCTCGGCAAGGGCTTCCTCACCGGAACCGTCGACACGTCCACGCAATTTGCAGAAGGTGACGTCCGCGGCACCATCCCGCGCTTCACAGCCGAGAACCGCGCCGCTAACCACGCACTGGTGGAGCACGTCGCCGGACTCGCCGCCGCCAAGAACGCCACCCCCGGACAAATCGCGCTGGCATGGCTCCTGGCGCAGCACCCGTGGATCGTGCCGATCCCCGGAACCCGCCGCCGGGAGCGCCTCGAGGAAAACGCAGCAGCGACAACAGTGGCGCTCTCCGCCGATGAAGTCGCCGACCTCAATGCCGTGGCCAGCCGGATCGGGGTGCAGGGAAACCGCTACAACGACCTGCACATGGGTCTCGTCGGACGGTGACCCGGCTAACCACCCAATGCCCTTAACGCGAGGACGGACGACGGCGGGAGGTCCGGCCTCCCCGGTATCGTCGTCAGGGGAATCGAATACTATGCTGAGCGGACCATCTCAAGGGATGCATTGGGGAGCATAAGGGGGCGTTGGTGGTGTCAGATTTCAACAAGAAGGACTACCCGGGTGTGCCTGCCAGCGGGCGTGACATCCCGGGTGCCCGGCGTTCGCCGAGCGGGCGTATCCCGCAGTGGGCCATTGATGAGGCGCTCGGCAAGCTTCAGGAGCCCGAGCCCTGGCGTGCCGCCACGGCACCCGTTGCGGGAAAGAACCGCGGCTATGGCAGGACGTTGTCAACCCGCCCTCGCAAGTGGAAATCACGGACAGCCACCATACTGGGCATCGGACTGGTGGTGGGACTCTATTTCACGCCGACGCTGTTCAGCCGGTTGACGGTGTCGGCGGCGCTGCCGTATCTGCCCGGTTCCGAGGTCCCTCCCCCCGGGGTCGAGGCCGCCGCATCTCCACTCGGCGTCCCTCCTGCCACTACGGGCTCTACAGCCTACGTCCTGCAGGAGTCTCCCGATCTGGCCCAGCGGCTCGTTGCCTACGACCCGTGCCGCCCGCTCCATTACGTGGTCCGGCAGGACTTTGCGCCGCCGGGAACGGACCGGCTCATCCGGGAGTCGGTGGCCGCGGTGTCCGCTGCCACCGGGCTGCAGTTCGTGTACGACGGCCACACGGATGAAGCACCGTCGAGCGATCGTGCGGCCTACCAGCCTGACCGCTACGGCAAGAAATGGGCGCCGATCCTGATTGCCTGGTCGACACCGGATGAAGCACCCGACCTGGCGGGCAACGTGGCAGGCACAGGGGGAAGCACGTCACTCCAGATTCAGGGTGAACCCTACGTTTACGTCACTGGCCAGGTTCAGCTTGACGCCCCGGACCTGACAGAGACGCTGGCCTTGCCCAACGGCCCCGCTTTGGTTCGGGCCTTGATCATGCACGAGTTAGCTCACGTGGCCGGACTGGACCACGTGAAGGACCCCACACAACTCATGTACGAAGAAAACAGCGGACAACTGGACTTCGGCGCCGGCGACCGCGCCGGGCTGGCTTTGTTAGGAGCCGGCCCGTGCGTCCCGCGGATCTGACAGTGGGTTGACCACTGTCAGACCCGTCGATCACGTTCTGGCCGGCCCGCTAGGACGGCGACCTGCTGGGGTGCGCCGCACTCAAGCTCTTGGACTCCGCGCCCCGGAACGGCTTCACCGAGTGCCCGCGGTTTGCCGACTACGCCCTGGATCCCAACGGCGTCTTTATGGAACTGCGGCTTTAGCGAAGCAAGGCGTAACGTCACACAACGCGACGGCATCCGGATCCGGACGAGCAACGACCTACCCTTGACAGGTGACTTTGACTAAGATCCGCACCGCCGCCGCGAGCTCCCTCGCCGCCGCAGGTCTCCTGTTTACCCTCGCCGCCTGTTCCGCGCCGGCCGCAACCCAGCCAACTACCTCTGCACCGGCCTCCCCGGCAACGGCTTCATCCAGCGCCGCCGCCGGGCCCTGCGCCGGTGTGAAGATCATCGTCGATTCAGGCTCCCTGAAGCAGCCTGCCGCTGATAAGTCCGTTTGCGTTCCCGTAGACGCGCCGACTCCCGCGTCCAAGGTGCTCGACGAAGCCAACGTGAAAACTGAGGGCACTGCCCAATATCCCAACGAACTCGTATGCCGTGTGAACGGTGTGCCCGCCGCAGACTTCGACATCACCCACAAGGGCGGCACCTACCGGGAAGACTGCAGCAAGATGCCCGCCGCCTTTGCCTACTGGTCACTCTGGGTTAAGCCGGACTCCGGCGCCTGGGCATACGCGCAGGAAGGCCTCGCCACCCTGCAGGTGAGCCCCGGAGAGAGCCTGGAACTGCTGTTCACGGTCGACGGCGCACCGGCCGCCCCCGCGGCATGACCTTCCGACCCGCGCCGTTGCGCGCCGGCGCTGCACTCGCCGTCGTGTTCATCGCGGCGCGGGTCATATACCGCGTCCTTTTCAACGGGGCGGGCATTGGGGGGCCGGTTCTGCTCGACCTGCCGGCAATGCGCCTGCCCGCCCCGTACGCCCATGTGGTGTTCCTTGGCCCGGTCACGGGACAAGGCCTGTGGGAGGCGGTCCTGTCCGCCTTGCCGATTGCCGGGATGATTCTCGGCTTCGGCCTGCTCAACGCGCTGGTGGACGTGGCCCGCGGCTTCGTGCACCTGGCCCGCCGTGGCCCCTTGCAGGGCCTGGCCCGGGCGCTGGTGGTGGCGTGGGCTGCGCTTCCGGCGCTTGCCGACGCCGTTGCCTCCGTACGCCTGGCGTTCCGGTTGCGGGGTGAACGCTTCGGACCCCGCGCCCTGGTGCCCGTGCTCGAACGCACCCTTGAACATGCGGCGCGGGTTGCCGCGGCCCTGGAGCTGCGCGGCTTCGGGAGCCGGGCAGCACACCAACCCGGCAGAGGTGTCGAAGCGGCGGTCCTCATCCGGGACGCGCAGTTCCGAATTGGCGATGCACAGGTGCAGGTCCCAGAATTCCAGCCCTCAAACGGCTCAATCACGGTCATCACCGGGCCCACGGGCTCCGGCAAATCCACCATCCTGCGAGGCATCGCCGGCCTCCTCTCACACGTTGACGGTGGGGAAATTTCCGGCACCGTGCGTATCGCCGGAACGGACCGTGCCACCACACCGCCGCGCGATACTGCCCGCCGCATCGGCGTCGTCCTGCAGAATCCCCGCGCCGCATTCGCCAGCACCCGGGTCCGGGACGAAATCTCCCTCGCCCTCGAGCTGCGCGGCATGGCATCCGGGACCGCCAAGGCCCGTGTGCTCGAGGTCGCTGAGCGGATCGGGGTCTCGGCGCTGCTGGACCGGAATGTCAGCACCCTCTCTGCAGGTGAGGCAACGCTCGTAGCCATCGCGGCCGCGGTGGTGGAGCATCCGGCCCTGCTCCTGGTTGATGAGCCCCTGGCCGATCTCGACACCGCAGCTCGCGGGCACGTCATCGCCGTGCTCAACGACCTCGCCCGCGATGACGGTGTCTGCGTCATCGTGGCGGAGCACCGGGCGGCGCCGCTCGTCCCGGTTGCCGACTCGTGGTGGACCCTCGACGACGGCGCCCTGGTACCGACTGCCGCGCCGTCCGCGCCGTCGCACCCTGTCGATGCCCGTCCAACGCCGGCACAGCCAGCGGAGCTCGCGCCCGTGCTGACGGCGACCAACCTCGCGGTGCACCGCAAGGGCACGCCGCTGGTGCGGGATGCATCCCTGACCCTGCACCGCGGTGAAGTGGTGGCCCTGGTGGGGCCGAACGGGGCCGGGAAGTCGTCCCTCCTGGTAACGCTTGCCCTCGGTGAAGGCACGGGCAGTGAAGGAACGGCCGACGGCGGCATGGTCGACGGCGGTCGTGTCGCCCTCGTCCCGGACGCCTCGGACGACCTCTTGACCAGGGATACCGTTGCGGCAGAGCTCCGCGCGGCCGAGCGGCGCCAGGCTCGCCGAAAGGACGGCGGGCGGCCTGCGCCCGGCTCCGCAGCGTCACGCCTGGCCCGTTTGCGGGGAGACGTCCGGATTCCCATCGGGCACGAGCATCCCCGGGACCTCTCTGCAGGAGAGCGCAGGATCCTTGCCATCGCGCTGCAGACCATGGGCGATCCCCAGGTACTCCTGATCGATGAGCCCACCCGCGGACTCGATCCCGCTGCGCGCGCAGCAGTCTCGGCGGCGCTGCGGGCGGCAGCGGACTCCGGTGCGGCGGTCCTGATCGCCACGCACGACCTCGACTTTGCCCATGGCCTCGGCGCCCGGATCCTCCCGATGCGTGACGGCGTCGTACCCTCTTCCGTGCCAGCCAATACGCCGGAGTCAAAACTCCCGCCTGTCCGGCAAGCGGGTGCCGGACCGAGGCCACGGGTAATCGAACAGATAGACACCCACAGCGCGGCAAGGCAGCGCCGGATCCGGATGCCGCGGGGCGTCGAGCTTGCCGTTCTCGCAGCTGCAAACGTTCTGGCTCTCGCAGCATTCTGCTGGCCGCTGCTCGCCGCGGCCTTCCCGGAGGATGCCGCCGCGGCCCTCCCCTACGCGGCGCTGGCCATTGCGCCGCTCGCCGTCATCGCCATTGTCGTGTCCCTCGACGGCTCGGTCCGCTCCGCACACACGGTGGCGTTGCTCGGCGTCCTGGCCGCCGTAGGTTCGGCGGTGCGGGTGGCCAGCACCGGCGTCGGGGGCGTGGAGGCAGTCTTTATCCTGCTGATTCTGGCCGGCCGGGCCTTCGGTGCCCGTTTCGGCATGCTCCTCGGCGCCGCCACCATCGCCCTCTCGAGCGCCTTGTGGGGTGGCATCGGGCCGTGGACACCGTTCCAGATCTTCGCCTGCGCGTGGGTGGGTGCGGGTGCCGGCCTGCTCCCCCGGCGTGTGCGGGGCAGAGCCGAACTGTGGATGCTGTGCGGCTACGGCATCCTGGCGTCCTACGTGTTCGGCCTGCTGACCAACCTGTGGTTCTGGCCTTTCGCGGTGGGCGCCGGCACCGGCATCTCCTACGTGCCCGGCGCACCGCTGGGCACCAACCTCAGCAGCTTCCTGCTCTACTCGCTGGTGACGTCGACGGCGGGCTGGGACACCCTGCGTGCCATCACCACCATCATCGGAATCGCTGTGGTGGGGCGGGCCATTCTAGCCGCACTCCGGCGGGTGAAGCCGGTCTCCAGTGTGGGCGGGCAGGCCGCGCAGGCTCACTCCGCCCAGGCCAGGGACCGGCTCCAACTCACACCTTGAAGCGCTGCACACAGGAAAGCGGACGACGGCGGGAACCTCCCGCCGTCGACCGCTTCCGTTTTGTAAGGGTGCGGGCCACCCGGACCACCGGTATTGCTCCCAGGCCCAAGCCGGTCGGAGCCATGCGCCCAACACGGCCAGCGCACTAGTCCAGGTTGTTGCCTGCCGTTTCAGGCCCGCACAGCATTGCCCTGCAGGGCGTCAGACGTTGGCTTTCCGCTTGAACCAGCCCCACACGGCCGTGGCCACGAACAGGACCAGGCCGATGAATGCCAGCCACAGCAGGCCCTCCAACACAAAGCCGAGGATCGAAAGGACAAGCCAGATAATAAGCAGTGTGATGATAATTCCCATAAGGGAAGCTTAGGCCTTGTCCCTGCTGAAACAGGACCAACTCACACCTTGAAGTACTTCGCCTCCGGGTGGTGGAACACGAATGCGTCGGTGGACTGTTCGGGGTGCAGCATCAGCTCATCGCTCAGGACCACGCCCATCCGCTCGGGACGCAGCATTTCCGTTACCTTGCGGCGGTCCTCCATGTCCGGGCACGCAGGGTATCCGAGCGAGAACCGTGCACCGCGGTAGTCGAGCTTGAACAGGCCGGCCTTGTCCTTGGGCTCCTCGGCTGCGAAACCCAGTTCCGAGCGGATGCGTGCGTGCCAGAACTCCGCGAGGGCCTCCGTGAGCTGCATGACCAGGCCATTGAGCTCGTAGTAGTCGCGGTAGTGATCGCCGGCGAAGAGCTTGGCAGTCACCTGATCGACATTGCCGCCTGCGGTGACCAGCTGCACCGGCAGCACGTCCACCTGCCCCGATTCGCGCGAGCGCACGAAGTCGGCGAGGCACAGGTGCCGGTCGCGGCGCTGGCGCGGGAAGTCGAAACGCAGCCGCTCGGTGCCGAGCGCACCGCCTGATCCGCCGTCGGGGGCGAGCAGTCCCGCGGTGCCGAGGACGCCGTCGCGATCCTCCCCGTGGTGCAGCACCACCACCTGTTCCCCCTCGGAGACCACCGGGAAGTAGCCGTACGCGACGGACGCGTCGAGCATTCCCTCGCCGAGGATGCGGTCCATCCAGTACCGCAGGCGCGGCCGGCCCTCGCGTTCCACCAGTTCCTCGTAGGAAGCGCCGTCCTCGCCGCGGCCGGGCTTGAGCCCCCACTGCCCCATGAAGGTGGCGCGCTCATCGAGGAAAGCACCGAAGTCGTGGAGCGAGACGCCGCGCACGATGCGCGTGCCCCAGAACGGCGGCGAAGGCACGTGATTGTCGGAGGCGACGTCGGACCGGCCGGGCATCGCCTCGGGCTCGGTCAGGGTGAGGGACCCGCCCTTGCGGTGGATCCGCTTCTTCAGCGCCGGCAAGCCTACGTCGGCGGGGTGGGCGCCGCGGGCCACCTGCACCAGCGGCTCCATGAGCGACAGGCCCTCGAAGGCGTCCTTCGCGTAGCGGACCTCGCCGTCGAACTGACCTGCCAGGTCCTGCTCGACGTAGGCGCGGGTCAGCGCCGCGCCGCCGAGGATGATCGGCCACCGCTTGGCGAGCCCACGGGACTGCAGCTCCGCAAGGTTTTCCTTCATCACCACGGTGGACTTCACCAGCAGGCCGGACATGCCGATCACGTCCGCGTTGTGCTCCTCGGCCGCTGCGATGATGTCGGCGATGGGCTGCTTGATGCCGAGGTTGATTACCTTGTAGCCGTTGTTGGTGAGGATGATGTCCACCAGGTTCTTGCCGATGTCATGCACATCGCCGCGCACGGTGGCGATCACCATGGTGCCCTTGCCCGAGGAATCCGCCTTCTCCATGTGCGGCTCGAGCAGCGCCACCGCGGTCTTCATCACCTCGGCGGACTGCAGTACAAACGGCAGTTGCATCTCGCCGGCGCCGAAGCGCTCGCCCACCACCTTCATGCCCTCGAGCAGGTAGTCGTTGATGATGCCGAGCGGGGTCATGCCCTCGGCCCGAGCCAGGTCTAGGTCCCCTTCAAGGCCCTTGCCCTCGCCGTCGATGATGCGCCGCGCCAGGCGCTCGCCGGTGGGCAGCGCCGCAAGTTCCGCGGCGCGCTGGTCCTTCAGCGCTGCGGTGTCGACGCCAGCGAAGAGGTCCAGCATGCTGTTCAGCGGGTCGTACGTGGTGTTGCCGTCGGCGTCGTATTCGCGGCGGTCCCAGACGAGGTCCAAGGCCACCTTGCGCTGCTCCTCCGGCAGCGAAGCGAGCGGCACGATCTTGGCCGCGTCGATGATGCCGCTGGTGAGGCCTGCCTGGACGGCCTCGTGCAGGAACACCGAGTTCAGGGCCATGCGCGCTGCCGGGTTCAGGCCGAAGGACACGTTCGAGACGCCGAGCGTGGTTTGGATGCCGGGGTACCTCGTGGTGATCTGGCGGATGGCTTCGATCGTTTCGATGCCGTCCCGGCGGGTTTCTTCCTGGCCGGTGGCAATGGGGAAGGTCAGGCAGTCGACGATGATGTCCTCCACACGCATCCCCCATTCACCCACCAGGGCGTCAACGAGGCGGGTGGCGATGGCCACCTTGCCCTCGGTGGTGCGTGCCTGGCCCTGCTCGTCGATAGTCAGGGCGATCACGGCGGTACCGTGTTCCTTGACAAGCGGCATGATGCGCCCGAAGCGGCTGTCCGGGCCGTCGCCGTCCTCATAGTTGACGGAGTTGATCACCGGGCGTCCGCCGATGTGTTCGAGCCCGGCCTGCAGCACTTGCGGTTCGGTGGAGTCAATGACGAGCGGGAGCGTGGAGGCAGACGCGAAACGTGAGACGACTTCCTTCATGTCGGCCACGCCGTCGCGCCCCACGTAGTCAATGCAGACGTCGAGCAGGTGCGCGCCGACGCGGACCTGCTCGCGGGCAATGTCGACGCAGTCGTCCCAGCGCTCGTCGAGCATCGCCTGGCGGAACGCCTTCGAACCGTTCGCGTTGGTGCGCTCGCCGATGGCGAGGAACGCAGACTCCTGGTCGAAATTCACATGATGGTAGAGGGAAGCGATGCCGGCTTCACGCTCGGTGGGAACGCGGCCGCCGTCGGCGCCCCGCCCGCCGCTGGTGACGGCGGCGCTGGTGCGGAAGGGCGCGAGACGCTCTACGACGGCGGCCATGTGCTCCGGCGTCGTACCGCAACATCCGCCCACGAGGCCCAGGCCGAATTCCCGCACAAACTGTTCGTGCGCGGTGGCGAGTTCGGTGGGCGTCAGCGGATAGTGCGCGCCGTTGGCACCAAGGATCGGCAGGCCGGCGTTGGGCATGCAGGCGATCGCCACCGAGGACTGCTTGGACAGGTGGCGCAGGTGCTCGCTCATCTCATCCGGCCCGGTGGCACAGTTCAGGCCGATGGCGTCGACGCCGAGCGGCTCGAGCGCGGTGAGTGCCGCGCCGATCTCGGATCCCATGAGCATGGTTCCGGTGGTTTCGACAGTCACCTCGACGAAGATCGGGAGCCGGACGCCGCGGGCCACGATCGCCTGCTTGCAGCCGTTGACCGCGGCTTTGGTCTGCAGGAGGTCCTGGCTGGTTTCGATGAGGAAGGCATCCGCTCCCCCGTCGATGAGGCCCTCGGCCTGCAGGGCGAAGGTCTGCTTGAGGTAGTCGTAGCTGGTGTGCCCGAGGCTGGGGAGCTTGGTGCCCGGACCCATCGAGCCGAGGACCCAGCGCATCCGTCCGTCTGTTTT
Organism: Pseudarthrobacter arbutini; assembly: GCF_054510915.1. Lineage (NCBI taxonomy): Bacteria > Bacillati > Actinomycetota > Actinomycetes > Micrococcales > Micrococcaceae > Pseudarthrobacter > Pseudarthrobacter arbutini. The sequence continues at coordinate 197,045 of NZ_JBTNDQ010000009.1, forward strand.
TTCTGCCGCTTCTGCGCGGTCGCGGGCGATCTCCGCCCCCTTGCGGGCGAGCTCTTCGATCCGGTCGTCGATCCCGTAGTCGGAGAGGTTCGACCAGTTCGCGCCGAAGGTGTTGGTCTCGACCGCATCGATGCCCACCGCGAAGTACGCGTCGTGAATGTCCGCGAGGACATCCGGGCGCGTGGCGTTGAGGATCTCGTTGCAGCCTTCCAGTCCCAGGAAGTCGTCTTCGAGCGACAGTTCCCGCCCCTGCAGCATGGTGCCCATCGCCCCATCGGCAATGACGACCCGATGGTTCACCGCATCCAGCAGCTCCTGGGCGCGGACGGGTCGGGGGACGGACTCAATATCAAGCGCAAAACGAGGCATCTAAACAGATTACGTCTGGGGGCTGGAAGGTTGCGCTGTGTGTCCGTGTACTACGGCGGCGGGGGCGGCTTCCTAGGACCTTCGTGTGGCTCAGGTGCAGATGATTGACCGAGGGGACATGAGGCGCTTCGACGTCGAGCGGGGAATTGATTCGTATCATTGAGGAGAGTATCCCCAAGATGTGCGGAAACTCGCTGCGGCGTCCGGCTCTCCGCTGGTGGGCCAGATTAGGGCCAAAGCGCTTGTAGCTCCGCGACGGTGCACCCTCGACCCAACATCCGGCCGCGCCAACGGACGCCATCAACTGGTTGCAGCGCAGGAAACCAGCTTCATGAACGATGCGTCCCGCCCGATATCATTTCGAAATGGCAAATGTTGAAGAAGCCCAGTTCGAGTCCGCCCCTTACCCCAAATCTCTTGTCGTGTACCTAAACAGGCCCGCAGGGTATTCCCGCGATTCAGCGGTTCTCAGGGCGGAAGCCACGGAGTTGGTCAGGGACGAGCTCGCCGATGACGAATTTATTCAAGGGGAAATGAGTATGTCCTGCGAGGCGGTGGGAGAAAGAACCAGATGGCAGGCGCACGTTCAGATCAATCAAAAGAAGGTTGACTAAGGCAAGGTCCAGTTGGTGTGGGCATCTGCCGCTTTCCACTAGCCCGCCCCGCTCATGACGACGAAAGGCCCCGACTTCATCCGGAAGGCGGGGCCTTTCCTTATACATTTATTACCGGTAAATAGCTATAACATCTAACATATAGGCAGGCCCTTCTAGATATTGGCTTTCCTGGCCTGGTTGGGGCTTTTTACCCTCGAGCTCGCGGCGCTTTTCCCTAGAAACTAGATTCATTCCCGGCAAGGCCAGCAAGGGTTTCCACTTGTTTTCACCCCAGTATGAAGTCACCTTTCCTACAACAGTAGCCAGGCCGTCAACATCACTTTTTATATACTTATCGATGAGCTTACCAGCGACCTTTCTGCCCGACTCGTCGTGCTCACCGCTGAATATCATGTCTGATCCAAGAATTCCGGAAACTGATTTCATAGCCTCTACTTGATTCTTCGGTGGCATCTTCGATTTGTCCAATCCGAAAACATCAGCATTCTGTCCAAATACTTCCAGCATGTTGAGCATGTCACCAATTCCATTTGTGTTGGAAAACGCTCGTACAACTTCTGGGACATAAACCTCACACTGAATCTCTAAAATCGAACCCGTGCGTACGAGGGACAGGTCGGCGCCTTCATCAGGGACGACGGTCCACCCCGTCTCTTGTGGTTTCTCCGTGGCCAGACGCTGTAAACGTTCAAACCTCGACTCAGGGGTGTCGATTCGTGAACGTACATGCTGCAAACCTGAGCCCCCACCTCCGTGCACGCCATCAACTGCGTCTTGAATCTGATTCTTCAAGGTGATGTCCTCTGCAGACTCTCGCAGACCATCCTCCAGGCTACTCAGGTAGCTATCTACCGACTGTGAGTTAAGATATAAAAAGTTCTTTAGCATGATATATAGTAACCGTGCCACAGTGTTCCGCATAGGCGATTTCCGCCAGAAAGTTCTAAGCTAAGCACATGATAGATCCATGGACAAAATCCAGCACCGTACTGGCATTGGGTGCTTTTGCAATCACTGTAATCATATTTTTGCTTACAACGCCTCCTTCTGTCCGGGAAATGGGACTAATGGCACTTGCATTAGTTTTTGGCTGTTGCATAGGCTACGTGGCAGCTATCCGAGCTGCGGCCAAACATAGACCTAAAGCGGTCGCTCGTTCGCAGCAAGTAGACGCCCTGGATGATGATATCGCGAACTTGGACCTTCAAATCGCGTCACTTCAGGGAGTAATTGTAGCCCAGCAGGAAGAAGCTGCAAGTATTGCGTATATGCATCGGCCAGATATTACAGCGCAGCACGAATTGATTATTAGCGATGCTAGATCAAAGGCTGCACAACTAGAAAATAAAGTTAAAAGACTGAAGGCAGAGCGTTTGCGCATACTTCGACTCAGTGACAGAAAATGGCGGAAAGAAGCAAAGTAAAGAACGGTGTGGCCCCGGTGCCATCAACAGAAACCCCGCCAACAGCGTCCGGCGACTGCTGGTCAGTATCCAGCAGCTCGAACACCCGCTGGGCTGAAGCCACCCCGGACTGCAGCAGGTTGGTCATCGATCCCAGCTGCGCTAGCTGGCTGTGAGTCACTGATAAAAAACCTCCTTCGATTTCAGCTGACGCAACCACCGCGCGCTTGGGCGTTATCAGGTCCGCAACTTCATCTGAAGACACGCAAAAGATGCATCCAACACGCTGCCCGCGACCTACTGCGCTGTTACACCAGAGGCAGTTCGGTGCGACTTATGCGGTGTGGAGGACGTGGTCATATTCCTTGTAGGTGGGGCCATATGCACCGGGAATCTCAATCTGTTCCTCTTGGACGCCAGACCGGCGGCATCTCTTCACGCCCTCCGCTCGTAGGTCCGATAATGAGTCAAAGCGGATCCGGACATCGGCAGTCCGTCCGGTCTCCACTAGAGTCAAGCCTCATGGATCCGTTGACAATGGGAGCAGCCGCAGTGGCCGGTGTGAGCGCCGGCAATACAGCTATGAGGGGCGCAAAGAATGTAGCAGCTGGATTTAAGGGAGCCATACGGAAACTCCGGCTCTCTGGAATGTACGATCCCGAGTGGTTGGACCTCGGGTTGAGGGGCAACTCACTCACTGCGTCGCAAAGCCAGGATGTCGACAAGTTTCTTACTTCCCCACGAGTGCAACCTGTTCTGCGCTTCGTAGCGCTCGGCAAGCTGATCCCGACCTCCGCGGCCCATCCCGAAATCATGTCGACCATGGAATCTGCTTTTCGAAGCGAAGCAGAACGGTGGCTCCTTGATTCCAGCGAGAACTGGAAAGGGAATGTAGAAGAAGTCTGGAACCGGCTTCTGCAGATATACGACGAGCTTGTGCCCTCAGTAGATCATGAACCGGACCTTGTTGAGTCGGCAGAAAACTATGTTGACTTCCTCTCATCCCCCTTGGGCAAGCCGGTCAATAAATCCGGTCTTGCGACCGCATATTTGAACAGATTGACCGAGCTCGGAAGCGACCTCGAGTCGTTGATAGCCGCGGCGACGACCTCCAGGCATCTAGCCCAACTCATCCAGAGTGCCGGTCACACCCCGATCATCAACCACATCGATGTTTCGAAGAGGATTGCTTTTCGTGATCTCTACGTGGGGAGGCACTTCAGAGATCCCAAATCCAATGTCTCCCTTGAATCCGAGGACCTGGTATCCAGAGCGAGTCCGTTTCGGGTCGTACTGAAGGGTGCCCCTGGGGCCGGGAAGAGCACATTCGTTAGTCACTTCGTACACGCCATGGCAACCGCCCGGGAGGGTGCTACCGGCATCCCAAGCGTCGTTGTCCGATGCAGAGAATACGTTCGCAACGCTTGGGGAACGTCCATAACGGACTACGCCGCCCAGAAAACCGCTGCTGATCTCTCGACCACACTGCCGTCATTGATGCTTGAAGCAATGCTGCTAACTGGACAAGTTGCGGTCGTGTTCGATGGGCTTGACGAAATCACAGACAGGTCACAGCGTGCCGAGATGGTTCAGAGGATCCATGCTTTCACAGCTCAATATCCACCAACTTCCGTATTAATTACAACGAGGACCGTTGGATACGAAAGAGCACCTCTCGATTCCATCATCTTCAGGTCGCTGGAGCTGCAGGAATTCTCCCTGGAGCAAGTGCGCGAGTACGCAACACGATGGTTCACACACGCGGGGCGCACCGACCTTTGCGAACCTTTCATCTCGGAGTCAAAGAGTGTTCATGACCTTCGGGTGAATCCTCTATTGTTGTCTCTCCTTTGCAACCTCTACCGAAATAGCGGCGAGATCCCAAGCAACCGACGAGAAATATACGCAGACTGCGCAGAGCTGCTCTTCAAACGTTGGGACGCTCACCGGCAGATTCAGGTCTCTCACTCTGTCCCACGATTCGCCAATCAGCTCATGCAGCAGATAGCAGAATGGTTCTTCAACACGACATCTGCGCAGTCGGGCGTGGAGGAGCGGCAGATAGCTAAGGTCATTGCGGAGTACATGATCAGCGATATTGGCCTTCTGCCGGACGAGGCAAGGGAGGCAGCGAAGGAGTTCCTGGACTTCTGCGCAGATCGCGCGTGGTTGCTCGGAAGTGAGGGAACGAACGATCGGAACCAGCGGTTATATGCATTCACGCATAGGACTTTCCTAGAGTTCTTCGCTGCGGAGGCGATGGCGCGAGAGGCTGCTTCAGCGCCGGTACTCGCCAGCCATATCAGAGAAGCATTCGATAGGGACTCGACCTCATTGGTGCCTGAGCTGCTTATACAGAGCTACGACGTCGTCAGGCGCCGCGGAGGAACACACGTCTTCGAAGAACTCTGCCGCTCGGAAACGAGCCCAACGCTTCTGCTTCTTCGGCTACTCGATGGTGCGGTGGTAGCCAAATATGCGCTAAACGCGGGCTTGAAGCTCCTTATCGAGCGATGGGAAAAATCTCGCCAAGGTATCCCTCGCGAGGAATTTCTCGCTCTCCTAGCGATTAATCCAATTGCGAGGGGAAACTTTGTAGAGACCTTCCTCATGACCCCGGAAGAAGAGACGATCAGGCAACTCTTCCTCTCAGGATGGAGCAGCCATCAGCTATCCGGTGGTGGTCGCTACGAAGACAGTTGGCGACCGGCTTCACTCGACATCGCTACTACTTATTCACGTGAACTAGCTTCCAGTACGGACGAAAACATTCTGAACTGGCTACTCGTCGAGGGACTCGGAGCAGCCATACAGCCAGATCCTTGGAACTACGTCTGTTCAGAAGGAACTTTTGGATCCTACGGGGGAGCCGTGTGGTGGTGCATCGAGAACGCTCACACGGCCGCGTTCACGGAAGCGCAGATTGCGGCGATAACGAAAGTTCACGCACTCACGCAAAAGACGCCCATTCCAGGTTGGGCCTTGTACGTTTGCGGCGACGTGGAGCCGTCTCCAGCACTCAAGTTGGGTTCCAAGCTCAGCCCGATCCATTTGCAGTTGAGGGACATTCTGGCGTTTGTCCTCCTTGCTGCGTACGAACAGGACCAACGGGACGGTGATCTGCATGCTGCTTCCCAGTGTTGGCCCGGACGCATCGATTACGCCGCTCGCTACCGAGATTGGAGGCACGGGCACGGCGCCGAACCAGCCGCCGATGAGATTCAAGATGCACTGCGTACAATCGCTGAATTGCCACCTAGAATCAAGAAATGGACGAACGGCGGAACCTATCTGGTGGCTGATTCGAGGCTTCGGTTCTAGGCTGCGAAAAACCGTCTGGCTGGGCCCCTCAATTGATCTCGTGCAGCTGCACAAGTGCGTTGCGCCGCGACCGAACCGTTGCTGTGCTTACGTTAAGTGGATCCGCCCCGGAGATGAGTTACCCTCTACATCTCAAGACGGATATATACGAATTGTGTTGGTTCTCGCTTAAACCTCCGCCACAGGAGCCGCGAACTGCGTCGTACAGCCGGGCATAGGACCCACCCGCAGCCAACAATGAGGCGTGCGTCCCCTGCTAAACGATCTGCCCTGCCTCCATCACCAGGATGAGGTCGGCGTCGCGGATGGTGGACAGGCGGTGCACGATTACAAAGCTCGTCCGGTCGCTCCGCAATGCATCCATTGCCTTCTGCACTAGCACCTCCGTGCGTGTGTTATCCACTGAAGAAGTCGCCTCGTCCAGGATCAACACAGATTGGTTGAGTTCCAGGTCGAACGTCTATAGCTGAAATTTCGAAAGGCGCGGAGGACGACACCGAGCATGGGATAAACGGTGCATTCACCCGGATGGATGCTAGACGCCGACAAGCGGATGGCTGTGGAGCACGCCATCTGGAAACACATTCTCACAAAGATGGGGCGCGACCTTGTGGACGAGCGGGGCGCTGTAACAACTAAGAGGAGCATGCTAAGAGCGATTCGCACGAACTGCTCGTCACGACTTGCAGAGAGTTTGATTTTGCTTCTCTCAATTTTTCTGGAACTCGTAATTAGTCGAAGTATCATTGCCGCTTTTTCAATCACTACGGAAGGACAAGCCAAGCCGTTATCGCGTGGTCATGCTGACTTCTCAAGTACGCCTGACACCTACGGTTGGCTTGTCGCCTGCCAGGAGGATGGGACCGCTGTAGCCCGTTTTTTGCCACCTTCATGGGACCACCTGTTTAGCCAGTCATGGGACCGCCCTGCGTGTTGCGCCGGGGAGTCCTTCGTTTCCTTGTTTGATCATCGCGTCAGTGTTCTCGACGTGGAGGTCAGCAGGGGTGGTTTTCAGGGAGGTCAGCGTGGTTGAGATTCGGGAAGTGCTTCGGGCGTGGCTCGATGGTGCGGGGTTGCGCACCGTGGGCGAGCGGGCCGGGGTGGATAGGAAAACGGCGCGCCGGTACGTCCAGGCGGCCGAGGCGGCGGGGCTGGTGCGGGACGCTGGTGCCGATGCAATTACCGACGAGCTCGTCGGGGCGGTGGTCGCGGCGGTGCGCCCGGTGCGGCCGAACGGGCACGGGCCGGCGTGGGAGGCTTTGGCCCGGCACGAGGAACAGATCCGGGCCTGGGTCACGGGCACCGGAACAGGGAAGGCCGGCCGGGCGCTGACTTTGGTGAAGGTCCACGAGCTGCTTTCCCGTCAGGGCTGCCAGGTGCCGTACCGGACATTGCACCGTTTCGCGACGGAGCGGTGCGGGTACCGGGTGAAGGCGACGACGGTGCGGGTCGCCGACGGGGAGCCCGGGGTGGAATGCCAGATCGATTTCGCGTTCATGGGCACGATCACCGATCCGGACACGGGCCGGGACCGGAAGGTGCACGCCCTGATCTTCACGGCCGTGTATTCGCGGCACATGTTCGTCTGGCTGACCTACACCCAGACGCTGGCGGCGGTGATCGCCGGGTGCGAGATGGCCTGGGCGTTCTTTGGCGGCGTCTTCAAAGTCCTCATCCCGGATAATTTGAAGCCGGTGGTGACGGACGCGGACCCGGTGAATCCTCGCTTCTCCACGGGCTGGCTGGATTATGCCGGCCACGCCGGGTTCGCGACCGACGCGGCCCGTGTGAGGTCGCCAAAAGACAAATCCAAGGTCGAGCGGGTTGTGCAGTATGTGCGGGGAAACTTCTTCGCCGGGGAGGTCTTCGCGGACCTGGAGGACGCCCAGGCACGGGCTGTGTTCTGGTGTCAGGAGAAGGCCGGGATGCGGATGCACGGCACGACCGCCGCGCGTCCGGCGGAAGTCTTCGCCGCCGAGGAAGCCCCGGCCCTGTTGCCGGTGCCGGCGGATTACGACGTGCCGGTCTTCAAGGACGCGAAGGTCCACCGCGACCACCACATCGAGATCGGCAAGGCCCTGTACTCGGTGCCCGGGGACTACATCGGCGCGCAGGTCGCCGTGCGGGCCGACAGCGAGTTGGTGAAAATCTACCACCGCGGGCAGCTGGTCAAGACCCACCCGCGGATGCGGCCCGGGACCCGGTCCACGGACCAGACAGACCTGCCGGAACACAAGAGCGCCTACGCGCTGCGGGACATCACCCGCCTGATCGGCATCTGCGCCGGGCACGGGGAGAACATCGGCATCTACGCCGAGCGGATCCTGGACGACCCGCTGCCCTGGACCAGGATGCGGGCCGTTTACCGGCTGATCGGGCTGGTGCGGGAGTACGGGCCGGGCGCGGTGGAGGCGGCGTGCGCCAAAGCTCTGGACCTGGACGTCGTCGCCGTGCCCAAGATCGCTTCCATGCTCGCCAAGGCCGCCGAGAACACCCCGGCCCTGCTGCCACGCACCGCGCCGGCCGGGGCCGCCCGCTTCGCCCGCGACCCAGCCGAATACGCCAACTACGCCACCAGACCGGCGCTGGCGCGGTCTTCCAGTCAAGGGGCCGGTATCGCCAATCAGGGGACCGCCCTGGCCAGTACTGGGACCGGCGGCACTGCCAGTCAAGGGACAGGTGTGGCCAACGCCGGGACCAGCCTGGCCAGTGTGGGGACCGGCAGCGCTGCCAATTCGGGGACCGCCGGGACGGTCGAGGTGGGGGCCGGGCCCAGGTACGGCCACGGAGTGCAGCTGCACCTGGTCTTTTCCCACACCGAGGCACCAGAACAAGCGCAGGAGAAACAGACAGCACGGGAGGAAGCGCGATGAACCAGCTCAGCACCGCCACCACCTCGGCGGGGCCGGTGGACCCGGTCAGCACCGATTTGTCACGGATCCTGCGGGACCTGAAGCTCTCCGGGCTCAAGGACACTCTGCCCGAGCGCCTCGTGATGGCCAGGCACCAGCAGATGGGCCACGCTGCGTTCCTGGAGCTGCTCCTCGCCGATGAGCTCTCCCGCCGCGATTCCCGCTCCGCGGCACTGCGCGCCGCCCGGGCAGGCCTGGATGCGGCGATGCGCCTGGAAACCTGGGACGACGCCGCGGACCTCAGCTACGACCGGATGCTCCTCTCGGACCTGGGCACCCTGGCGTTCGCCGAGGCCGGGCACTCCGTGCTCCTCCTGGGCCCGGTCGGCGTGGGCAAAACACACCTCGCCACCGCCCTGGGCCATGCCGGGATCCGGCGGCGGATGAGCGTGCACTTCACCCGCGCGGACAAACTCTTCACCCGGCTCCGAGGCGCCCGCCTCGACAACTCGCTGGAAGCCGAGCTGAGGCGCATCGCCGCCGTGGACCTGCTGATCATTGACGACTTCGCGATCAAGGCCCTCGACGCCACCGAGACGAACGACTTCTACGAAATCGTCGTTGAACGCCACCGCCGCAAATCCACGGTCATCAGCTCCAACCGGGAACCGGCCGAATGGCTGGGAATGACCAGCGACACCCTGCTGGCCCAATCAGCCATCGACCGGCTCACCCAAGGCGCCCACACCCTCGTCATCGAGGGCCCCTCCTGGCGCCAACGCGCCAGCGAAAACCGGCGTGCCACCCTTGACGAAAACAAGGAGACCCACAATGCTAAATAGCACTTACACGTGGTCCCATACTCGTGGCAACGCGGTGGTCCCATCCCGCTGGCAAGCGACAGTTGGCTTGCCCGCTCGGGCAACTCGATGCTGAATCTGTATGCCACCGGGACTACACGATAGATGGTCGTCACCGTCCAGGGTGTGCTGTGCTTCACGAAACTCACGCCTTCCAGGAATGTGCACAGTCCACGCAAATTCCGACATGATGCTGTCACGAAAAATCTGCACCCTGCCTTGATTGCCGGAGAGAATATCTCCAGGGCGAATCATGTTGAAACCCAGCAAGACGCTGCCGGCAAGGTAAGCTTCGTCTCTGCCCGCAAGCGACGGGTTGGCCATTGCGGAGAGCGAACGATGACATATGGACGAGTTTGAACACCAGATAAGAGGGGTGTCTCACTACGTGGCCCTCGAGTCAGCCGAAGATGTGGTCCACGCCGAGCGGCTACTCAGCACAAAAGTTCTGGGTGAGATCCACGAAGTCTGGGATGTTAGGACAACCAGTGACCGGTTTTGGGTCGTGACCAATCCTATGCATTTGTATGCCCAAGACGAATTCAGGTCAGCCAATGAGGCAGTTACGTACCATGTTGGCCTGACGGCGCGAGTAGCATCCAGGGGCGGAAGCAAAGTCGATATAGAAGAATCCTCGCAAGTAAGCGTAGCGTGGCGGAAGTTTCGGCAAGCAGAAGTGGCTTACAACGCCGCCGATGAAGCCGAAGCCTTCCAGGCAGTGGGCGTCCGTTGTCGCGAGGCGTTGCTGGCCCTGGCAGCCAGTGTCGCCGCTGTCGTACCACCTGAAGCCGTGACTGAGGCCCCGCAACAGAGCAATTTCAAGGGTTGGGCTGGCATCGCCTCTGAGCACATAGCTTCTGGCCGGCTTCGCGCGTACCTAAAGAGCGCCGCCGATAGGACGTGGGATCTGGCGGTATGGCTACAACACTACGCCGACGCGACGCCGTGGGATGCAGAACTCGTCCTCGACGCCACCGAGCACACGATAACTACTTTCGCGATGGCGATACGCCGCCACCGTATGGGCCAGCCCGAGCGGTGCTCAAGATGCGGATCGTACCGAGTCGAGGAAGATAGCGGCGTTATCTCAAAGGAACCGTTTTCGATGTGGCATGAACGTGTGTGCGGGGCGTGCGAGTTCCGGTGGGGACGCAGCGTCACATCTGCTTAGCCTTGACGCCGCGTCCGGACCCGCTCGCTTAGGATTGTTCGAATTGGTGGGATCAAAGAAGGCGCAGGCCATGATGGCTAACATTGGGGCATTTTTCGGCCGCTAGGCAGGCTGTTGAAGGCTTTCGGGATCCAAATTAAGTCCAACTGGACCGACTCCACGCTATCTAGGCACCCTCGGCATCATTGCTGGTGGCTGCCTGAAAGACATCCGCTCAGTCGCCATTGCTGTCTGATTCCGGTTCCTTGGGCGGCTTTAGTCCAGCCACCCTGAGTTCCTCAACTGAGGCGATGCCAAGTTTAGAGAATATGCGATACAGATGGCCTTCAACCGTTCTGATGGACAGCGCGAGATGCAGAGCTATCTCGCGGTTGCCCAGCCCCTGTTGTGCCAACGTCATGACTTCCACTTCGCGGGCCGTGAGCTTCTTGAGTGCCTGCTCAAACTCGCTTTCCGCAACCTGCGGCGGCGACAAGGCAAAGTCACTTTGTGTCGACTCGCGGGCGGAGCGTATTGCCGATGAAAACCAATAGGCGCCCAAAGGCCCATGCGTTTGGGCCTTCGCCTCCAGCTGTTGATGCCGCTGAATATCCAGAACCGTCTCCAGGATTTCCGTAGTGAGTTCCTCCGGGGTTTTCTTGGGAGGCTTCGGCGCCCCCGCAAGTTTCTTCAACCGCTCCACTTCTGCCGCCAACCTAGGCCAAAATACGTCGAACAGTTCGCGGAGATCGTTGCCGTCAAGGCCGACCTCCAGTTCGCCATTGAGTGTGAGAACAAGTTTCCAGACGTCGTCCTCCACAAAACGGACCGCGTTGAAAAGTCCCAAAGGTCCCCGCAGGTCTCCGCGCTCTTCAAAGCCGATCAGCAGCGGAACCACTTTGCGCTCCAAATCGCCGAGGGCTATGGACAGGGCACCCGCCTCAAAATGGACCCATTCCGAGGAACGGTTTTCCGGCGTGACACAGATAATTCCGAACTGGGACTTTTGGAGTTCGGACGCTATGCGTTCTGACCAGCGGGTCCCCGGCTGTATATCCACTTCGCTCATCCAAGGCTCAGTGGCTTGGAGGAGTTTCTTCAAGAATGCCTTGAGCGCAAGGGCAACCTGCTGGCTTTCTTTGCCGGACCAACTGATGAAGATCTTCACGACGCCTCAGCCTTCGCTGCCTTGGCCGCCTCGCGTTTAGCCTTCATACGACCGGACCTGGCTGGTCCTTGGTACACCTCGTAGAGGATCTCCCCCAAAACGACCAACACAGCGTCCGCGTCATCAGCGTCAACCTCCTCCACAAAATCCCCGTGGGCCATGTCATTCCCCAAGTGGCGCAACTCGTGGGCGGCGTCCTGTGTGAATGAGCGGATATGGTCCTTGGCCGTCATCTCGTCAATTTTGGCCGCAAGTTGGCCCTTGGTAACCCCGTGGTGTTTGCATGTAGCCTCGATGGCCGAGCGTGCCATGACGATGGCGGCCCGGAGGCTGCCAATGCTCCGGCAACGGAACGCCTCATCCGCCGCGGAGGCTATGTGCGCCGGGACATCCGGGAACTCGCGGCCACCGATCTGCTCTGGCGTCCATCGCAGAGGGAAGTCCCACCAACTCTCCGGCACGCTGGACGGGATAGTAGCCCTTTGTGGCAGTTCACCAGTTCCAACACTCAATTTGTGGCAATGATTGCACCTAAACGCACCTTGAACGGTCCTGGCGGTTCGGTCAGGCTGAACCGTCCCGGGTTTGATGCCGCTATCTTCTGTGAGAAAGATAGTGATTATGCCCAAGCAGTTTCCGCCCGAAGTCCGTGACCGTGCAGTGCGCATGACCTTGGAT